>JAISWY010000330.1 GCA_031270925.1 Candidatus Symbiothrix sp. | reverse complement strand
CGGAAAAGGCCCCATTACCGGCGAACTGATCGATATGCCCTTGGAACGTAAAGCGCCGGGGGTAATTTACCGCCAACCGGTAACTCAACCCTTGCAAACCGGCTTGAAAGCCATTGATGCCATGATTCCCATTGGTCGCGGCCAACGCGAATTGATTATTGGCGACCGCCAAACGGGAAAAACCGCTATTGGTGTCGATACAATCATCAATCAGCGAGCCAATTACGAGGCAGGCGAACCGGTCTATTGCATCTATGTAGCTATCGGACAAAAAGGTTCGACGGTCGCCAATATTGTCAATAAATTGCAGGAACATGGCGCGATGGATTATACGATTATCGTGGTTGCCACGGCTTCCGATCCGGCGGCGATGCAGTTCTATGCTCCGTTTGCAGGCGCGGCCATCGGCGAATATTTTCGTGATACAGGCCGTCATGCTTTGGTTATTTACGATGATTTGTCGAAACAAGCCGTTGCTTACCGCGAAGTTTCGTTGGTTTTACGTCGTCCTTCGGGCCGCGAGGCTTATCCGGGTGATATTTTCTATCTACATTCCCGTTTGTTGGAACGCGCCGCAAAAATCATCAACAATGATTCGGTGGCTGCTCAAATGAACGATTTGCCTGAAAATTTGAAATCGAAAATCAAAGGCGGCGGTTCGCTCACGGCTCTTCCCATTATCGAAACCCAAGCAGGCGACGTTTCGGCTTACATTCCTACGAATGTGATTTCGATTACCGATGGGCAAATTTTTCTGGAAATCGGTTTGTTCAATGCCGGTATCCGTCCCGCTGTGAATGTGGGTATTTCCGTGTCGCGTGTAGGAGGAAACGCGCAGATTAAAGCAATGAAAAAAGTGGCCGGTACCTTGAAAACCGACCAAGCACAATACCGCGAATTAGAGGCTTTTACCAAATTCGGCGGCGATATGGACGCCGTTACAAAAAATACTTTAGACAAAGGCCGTAAAAATTCGGAATTGTTGATTCAAGCACAATACAATCCGATGCCGGTAGAAAAACAAATTGCTATTATCTATGTGGGAACCAAAGGTTTACTTTACCACATTCCCGTCGAAAATGTACGCGATTTTGAAACCGCTTTCTTCGACATCTTGGAAATGAAACACAAGGAAGACGTGCTTAACGTGTTGAAACAAGGCGTTTTAAGCGAAGAAGTGGAAGCGAAACTGAAAGCGATAGCGATAGAAGTTGCGAAAACATACAAGTAAATGGCATCATTAAAAGAGATAAAAGGTCGCATTGCTTCCGTCAAATCCACGCAGAAAATCACATCTGCAATGAAGATGGTGGCGTCGGCGGCTTTGCGGAAAGCCCAATCGCGCATCGAATCGTTTTTGCCCTATCAGCAGAAATTGGACGAGATGTTCCGTTCGTTTATATCGTTCGTTACCGATTTCGATTCTAATTTGAAAGAGGAACGCGAAATACAAGGGGTGGCGATTGTGGTGTTTTCGTCTAATTCGGGTTTGTGCGGAGCGTTTAACTCCAACATACTCAAGCTATTGAAAGAAACATTGCAAAAATACAGGCATCTTCCACATTCATCCCTTCAGATTTATCCGGTAGGAAAAAAAGTCGAAGCTCAGGTGCGGCGGATGAATTTGCCTTATCAAGTGATGGGAAGTTATACCGAATGGATTGACAAACCGACATTTGATGGCGCTAAAACAATTGCCAATGAGTTGATAAACAACTTTTTAGCAAAAAAAATCGACAAAGTGGAATTGGTATATAACCATTTCAAAAGCGCAGGCGTACAAGTGTCGACAGCCGAACAATATCTACCGGTAATCATCCAAGAAACAGATGCAATGAATTTTATTTCAACCGATTACATTATAGAACCGGATCGACCGACGATTTTACATTCCTTGCTTCCCAAATCGTTGCACAGTAAAATGTACGCCGTGGCTTTGGATTCGGCAGCGGCCGAACAAGCGGCGCGCGTGGTGGCCATGCAAATTGCAACCGATAATGCCGGCGATTTGCTCGACGAATTGACAATTCAGTACAATAAACAACGTCAACAAGTGATTACCAGCGAATTACTGGATATTATCGGCGGTTCGGAAGCATTAAAATAAAACAAAAAAAATGAGAAAAATAAATATTTTATTTTGCAGTTTGATTACAATATTCGCTTGTACCTGTTTTGCTTGTACGTTCAAAAAAGGCGAATCGGAAAAAGCCAAGGTGCGTTTTACAACTATCCGGACAGATAGCGTGTTGTTCGGTGGTCTGTATGTGGAATTTACCTATCCCGATTCGGCCGACGATGCTTCCTTGGAGTCGCTGCAACGAATTTTCATGGAGAAAACTTTCGGCGAAGCCTTTGTCGGATTAAGTCCGCAACAAGCGCTTGACACTTGCGCGGCCGAATATTTCCAATTCCTGAACGACGCAAAACAAGATAACGATAATTCGGTTCCAATATCCGCTTATTATAACCGGATAAGTAATATCGTTGTATTGAACGGAAGCCGGTTTATTTCTTCGGTGGTGTACAGCGAAGGTTATTTCGGTGGCGCGCACGGATGGAAGGAAATTACCGGTTTTGTTATTGATTTGGCAACCGGTAAGTTACTGACTGAAAACGATTTTGCCGGCGAAAAATACGAACAAAACATGAGCGATGTTCTGGTGCGGAAAATCATGGAAAAAAACGCCGTTACAACGGAGATGGAATTAGAAAATTTGGGCTATGATGTGTCGGTAATTCGTCCTAACGGCAATTTTTCGATTGATAATCACGGCTTAACTTATTATTTCAACGAATACGAAATAGCTCCTTATTCGCTTGGCGGAACCAAAATTACAATTCCGTACGAAGAATTGGAAATTTATATTTTGAGCAATTCGCCGCTTACTACATTGATTTACAAATGATAACGGTTGATACCATCCGATCGTATTTTTCCGGTATATCGGAAAAGCAAAAAATGCAACTGGCCGCTCTCGGCGATTTATATACCGAT
>JAISWY010000319.1 GCA_031270925.1 Candidatus Symbiothrix sp. | reverse complement strand
ATTCTTTCCGGTAATCTATTGAATGACAACGGGATATTTGTAATGGAACATCCGAAAGAATACGATTTTTCGGGATTACCGCATTTTTTGCAACAACGAGTTTACGGCTCAGTCAATTTTAGTATTTTCAGAATTTCAATTGGATAGTTTTGCCGCTACAGGTCAAATCTCCTAAAAGCGCAAACTTTGGTCTGAAAAGTACATGGAACAATTTATCGGATTGAAAGATACTAATCTGATAAAAGTAGTATGATTTTTATTTGATGTTAATTTCATATCTCATAATTTTTTCCATTTACCTTAGGGAAAACATATCAATAGAAACTGTTTTTGAAAGGCCGTTTTATTTTATGAACCTCAAATAATTATATGGAAGGATTGACTATATAACATTTTGAAAATGGTTTTTAATACGGGTATCTAATTCATCCCAAAAGGCATCTATTGAGGAAGCGTTACAAGCATTAAACTTGTGATATAAATTTTCAGGGGGAGAAACGGTTATTTTCTCCCTTTTGGTGGAGTGCAATGTTCCGAAAAATTAGGAGGTTTTTTGTTTGTTATCAATACCTAATGTGGTCATATAAATAATTTTAATCTATTGAAAATTACAACAAAAATAATGAAAATATTCACCTCAACAAATTCAACCGATGCGTATGACCGATTAATTCAATCGTTTTCTCCGGAATCTCCAATTCAGAAGCGATTTGCCGCCATTTCGATACCGCTTCTGTAACTTCTGTAATAATTTCCGTCGCCTTTTTAATATGCATTGCTTGCCCAATCTGCATCAGATCTCCCAACTCAAAGCCATCGCGCTTGCCGTTGATAGTTAATTGGTGCGCCGAAGTAAAAGCACCGGCCGGATTATAGGAATAAGTCATATCGTAGGCGGGCGCGAGTTTCCAAAGGCCGGTTTTATCCATCAGAAACGAGAAATTCTTAGTATGGTCGTCCTGATTGCGGGCGATGACGTTGAAAACCATCCGGCGAAAAAGTTGTTCCGCATCACTGTAAGGCAAGCGCAACGCACGCATGATTTGAAACAGTTGCTCGTAGGAATAGGCGCCCGGCCGGTTGAAATCGAAATGCGCCAATCCGCAGAGCGTTTGCGTGTGCAGTTTTTCGCGGTTGCCGATGCGGTCGAAACGGCGCGTCATAAAATGGCTTCTCCGGCCTTCGTGCAGCAGGCGCGATTCGGTCATTTCGACGCCGCAATCAATCGCCATCCGGTAATAAGCATATTCGATTTGTCCGAAATGTTCGGGATCGCCGAGTTCCTTGTTGGTCACGCCGTCGAGTTTAATCAGCCAATGAGTGAACCCTTCGGGAGCGTAAAGTTGGCCGGAACGAATCTCGCCGGTAGTTTCGTTGAATGCAATAACCGCTTTCGCCCTTGCACCACCGGCGGAAGTACCGACTTTGATAATTTGCTGCAACTCTTCCTCGTTTTGCAGTCCGCTACGCAACGATTCCTTGTCCGACAAGGCTTTACGGGCAATAGAGACAAGGTTTTCGAGTTCAATACGCGACGATACATTGGCGGTTATCTTTTCAGCCGGTTCAAATTCCAAAGCACCCATTCCGCGTTTACCTTGATACAATAAGCGCTCTATCGGATTGTAGGAATTTTCATCGCGACCTTGCTCGGCCAACCATTTGTTAATCAAAGTATTCCCGAAATGATCGGGCAACGAATCGGCCAATAATCCGGGCAAGCCTTTGAATGTTTCCTTGTTCAATTCGGGAAAAGAATAAACGGTATCGGTATTCAACGGCATCTGCAAGGGCGAAACTTCCAAGCCTTTGGCTGCAAATTTTGAACTGTATTCAAACGAAGCTACTTTGCGAGCGTTGTTCCAAACCACTACGCCCACTTTATCGTCCCAAAGTTTTATATTTGCATGATTTACCATTGCGGTTCAGCAGCTATTAAAGGTGTATATTCGCGTATCGGATAAGGCTTTACGCCTTTTTTACGAGCGTGCGACGCCCGCTGACGCATTTTACCGTGCATTTTTGCAATTTGAATAGGACTAACGGGCGCTTCGGTAATAAAATGATTTAATATTTCCAATTTATTGAGCGCCCGAAGAACCTGCACAAACGAAGTGAGCGTGCCTGTGCCTTTGTTTTCAAGGTCGCTGACAGCTCTGCGCGATAAGCCCGAAATATCGGCAATTCGGCTTTGCGTTGTATTTTTATTAAGCCGCATTTGCTTGATTTGCGCACCGAGCGTTTCCAAAACAGCGGCGTCACTCATCGAATAACTGAAAATAATGTTACTATTTTTGCTCATAAAGCTCGTTTTTACTATTTAACGACACAAAATTAGCGCATTATTTTTGAATTTGCAAATTTTTTACAATATTTTTATCGTTTATGCTAAAAATTCTCGATTTTTTGTTCTTTTTTTAATCAAACAAACGTCCATGAAGCGTATTTTACAGATTTTTTTATTACTCGGAATCCTTGTGCCGGCATTGATGAGTTATCTAAGTGTTTTTGGCAAATGTTTACAACGACAAGTTTACAGCTCTGTAAATTTCAGTATTTTCAGAATCTCAATCGAATAGTTTTGCCATTATAATCGGCAGTTTTGTCTGCTTTTGCCGTTTCTTCCACACCAACACCATTCCCCTTATCCACCAAAACGATACGAAACTTGCGATTTTTCAACATTCCTTGAAACGTTCCATTCCTGTCGCCGATGGTCAGCGTTTTATCCTTATCGTTCCAACGAAAATCAATCGTGGAATAAAAGCCTTTTTCGTAATTGTAGTTGTCGTTTTCATCTTCGTAGAGTGTGAATTGGCCGTCGGAACCGGCGTAAATGCGGATTTCGAGTACGTTCCATCGTTTTTCCGTAGCATATTGTACGTCGGGTCCCCAAGGAACAATGGAACCGGCACGAACATACAGCGGCAGAATATCTATCGGGGAGTCTTTATAGATGGTTTGTCCGCCGGTATGTTTTTCGCCCGTCCAAAAGTCGAACCAATCGGCGCCTTGCGGCAAATAGACTTGTTTTTGTCCCGTCTTTGAAAAATCTTCTTGAGGATTGATCCATTTGCCTTCCGCGTTCCGGTCGGCAGTAACATACATCGGCTCTGTAACCGGCGCTACCAGAAACGCCCGGCCGAACATATATTGGCTACCCAAATCGTGTGTTTTCCGGTCGGCGCAGAAATCCATAAAAAGCGCTCGAAGGAAACTTCCCGATTCATGCGTAACGTTCCATGCCGTGGAATAGATGTAAGGTAAAAGCCTGTAACGTAAGTTAATGTATTCCAATTCGTTATCATAAACCCAGGCACCTTTTTTTCCGAAATTAAAAATCTCCTTGCGCGAATTGCTGCCATGAGAGCGTTGCATCGGCGTAAAAGTGGCGTATTGGAACCATCGCGAATAGAGTTCCTGATAGGCGGCGTTACGCTCGTAGCCTTCGTAAGTATGATTGAAAAAGCCGCCGATGTCGGTATTCCAATAGGGAATGCCCGAAAGCGAAAAGTTCAGTCCGGTGGGTATTTGTTCGCGGAAAGCTTGCCATGTGCTTTGCACGTCGCCGCTCCAAACCTCTGTTCCGTAGCGCTGTTGCCCGACGAAAGCGCATCGTGTCAGAATAAATACACGCTTGTCGGAGGAGGCCGCACGTTGGTGTTCATAAACACCGGCGGTTGTCATCAATGGAAAAAGGTTGACTACACTGCGAAACGTTCCCATTGCGGTTGGGAAATCATAATCCGTCTGTTTTTCAAAATGAACCTCCGGCTCCGTGCCGTCGAGCCACCAAGCGTCGATGCCTTTGTCGAACAATCCGCATTTCATGTAGTTCCAATACAAATCGCGGGCGGCGGGATTGAAAACGTCCAGCACTCGTGCATGAACTTTTTCAGGCCAAGTATAGAACTCGAACAGCGCATTCATTTTCTGCAATTCCTTGAATTGTTGCGTTTCGGGACCGAAAGTAGGCCACACCGAAATCATAATATGTGCTTGTTGGGCATGTACATGGTCGATCATTTTTTGCGGTTTCGGAAAATCGGGATTCAAAAATTCCATGGCATTCCACAAACTGTCTGTTCCCCAATATTGCCAATCTTGAATGATGCCGTCGATCGGAACACGCAGTTCGCGGTATTTATCCAATGTTTCGGTCAATTCATATTGCGTTTTATATCGTTCCCGGCTTTGCCAAAAACCGAAAGTCCAAAGAGGAAACATGGGCGCTTGTCCGGTCAATTCGCGAATTTTAGCCACTGTGCCGTCGCCCGATTTTCCATACATGAAATAATAGTCGATACATTCGCCGACCACCGATTCGAGCGAAAGTTCCTGCGGATTGTCGTTGTAAGCAGTTTCGGAATAATTGTCCCACAAAACGCCATAACCCTTTACCGATTGGAAAACCGGAAGACAAGCGTGCCAATATCGCTGTTTGAGTAATACTTTGCTGTTCCGTTGATTCAGATAATCCAACTGATGTTGTCCCAATCCGTAAACGGCTTCGTTCTTATCCAACAGAAAGGCTTGCCGCGCCGTATAAGAATCATTCCCCGCATCGTCAAAAGGGCTAAATTGCGCGCCGTAGGGCTTTTCCGTAAAAAGCGATCGACCGTCGGATGAGAAAAAAGATACTTTGCCGGTTTCCTTATCCAATGAAACGGTAAGCGCAACGCTTTCCATCCATACCGTCCCGTCTTTTTCCGTCGTTTTTACATCCACTTGTTGTGAATTTAAAATCACGGTATGGCTTTTTTTGACGAAAGTAGAATTTTCAGGCGTTTTATAGACCCGCACTATATCGGGCGTAACAAAACTCACTTCCACATTCATGGCTTGCACATTCGTTTTGATTGCCTGTTGAGAGAAGGCAATAGAGTTCGTCGTGATAATTGAAGCCAAAAACGGCAATATATATTTTTTGATTTTTCTCATTACTTTTATATTTTTTATTATAACGAACAAGACTACGTTTTTATTGCAAACAATGGAAGTATCAATAAATAACCTTCTCAATTTGGTCGAATAATATAGTTCCATTCGCCGTGAAATTTGTATCGTTTTATATTTATTTTTTCAAACTCCTCATCGCTAATTTTTATTCCTG
>JAISWY010000299.1 GCA_031270925.1 Candidatus Symbiothrix sp. | reverse complement strand
CCCGTCCCGTCAGGGACGGAATGTAGGTGTTTTTCTGCACATTCCGTCCCTGACGGGACGGAGCAGAGGGCAGAGGCATTGTTCTTTCTACCAACATTCCGTCCCTGACGGGACGGAGCAGGGGGCAGAGGCATTTTTCTTTCTACCAACATTGTGTCCCTGACGGGACAGCGGAAAAATCGTTATATTTTGTTTCTTTCGCATCACTAAATTAAAATCAGATGTCTCCACGCGGTCGCTCCGCTCCCTTGGTCGAGACATCTGATTTACATATTATTATCCCTGTACTTACAACAATAGCACCCCAAAAAAAGATTTAGCCCAATTAAACATTATTTGTCTAAATAAAAAAAAAAAACTATCTTTGCGCCCGCTTAATACAAAAATGTCAAATTAAAAAACTAATTACAAATGGCAACTAAAATCAGATTGCAAAGACATGGTCGCAAAGGGTATGCTTTTTACCACATTGTGATCGCAGATAGCAGAGCTCCACGGGATGGAAAATTTATTGAAAGGATTGGGACCTACAACCCCAATATAGATCCTGCTACGGTAGATTTGAAATTCGACAGAGCTTTGTATTGGGTATCTGTAGGCGCACAACCTACGGATACGGTTCGTAACATCCTTTCCAACGAAGGAGTATTGTTGAAAAAGCACTTGTTGGGCGGTGTAGCCAAAGGAGCATTTTCCGAAATGGAAGCCGAGAACAAATTCGCTGCTTGGAAACAAGCCAAACAATCGGAAAAAAGCGCACAAATCAGCAAAGCAAGCGAAGTCGAACGTGCTGCCACCAAAGCAAAATTAGACTCCGAAAAAGCAGTAAACAAAGCGAAAGCCGAAGCCTTGGCAAGTAAAAAGGCCGAAGCAGCCGCTGCAAAAGCTACTGCTGCTGCCGAGACCGTTGCAGAAGCAGTTCCCGAAGCGCCGGTAGAGGAAGTTCCGGCTGCGGAATAAACCAAATTTACAACGACCGTTTAGATAAAAAAGGGCTTTGCTTTCTAGTAAAGCCCTTTGGGGTTTACCAAAAATATGCGCTAATGAAAAAATTTACCCGGAGCATGGTCATTCGGCTGCTTGGTCAATAATGAATTAACTTTTGCATGGGGGGAATTACGAGTCACCTGCAAAACCTTGTGTTTAGCAGGTGACTCATTGCAATATTGGCTTGGAATGAATTACCACCTCTCCGAAGCATTGGATTCGGATTTGGCGCTTGGCTTCGGTTCCTTGGGCCGTTTGAAAATCGGGATTGTGTATGATTTTTAAGGCAATTAACAAAAAAACACCAGATAGCCGTATATATTGCTTGTTTTTGATATTCGAAGTAACTATCTTTGCATCGACTTTTCCATGTTTAATAAATTAGATAAATGAAAGTTGCATCAACGAAGTTTTAAACAGATTAAATTTTAAACCCATCATAAAATGAAGAATTTTTTAGACGACAATTTTGTTTTACAAACGGAAACCGCACAACAACTCTATCACGAACATGCCAAGTATCAGCCGATTATCGACTACCATTGCCATTTGGTTCCGAAAATGATTGCCGACAACCGACAATTCGAAAACCTCGGACAAATCTGGCTCGAAGGCGATCACTACAAATGGCGCGCCATGCGTACCAACGGAATCGCCGAACGCTACATCACGGGCAAGGAAACCTCGTGGTGGGAAAAATTTGAAAAATGGGCGGAAACCGTTCCCTACACCATGCGTAACCCGCTCTATCACTGGACGCATCTGGAATTGAAAACCGCTTTCGACATCAATAAAATCCTGAAACCCGAAACGGCCAAAGAAATTTACGATCATTGTACGGCTTTGCTGCAAACGTCCGAATTTTCGGCTCGCGGCCTGATGAAACATTACCGCGTGGAAACGGTTTGCACCACCGACGACCCGGTTGATTCGCTCGAATATCACTTCGCCCTGAAAAACGAAGGTTTTGAAATAAAAGTACTCCCTACATGGCGACCCGACAAAGCAATGGCCGTAGAAAATCCCGCCGATTTCCGCGCATATATCGAAAAATTGTCGGAAACATCGGGTGTATTAATCAACCGCTTGGCCGATGTGTTGCAAGCCTTGCGCATTCGCCACGATTTCTTCGCATCTGTAGGTTGCAAATTGTCCGACCACGGCATTGAAGAATTTTACGCCGAAGACTATACCGAATCCGAAGTGGAAGCAATATTTAAAAAGGTGTATGGCGGCGTGAAATTAATCCGCGAGGAAATCCTGAAATTTAAATCGTGTATGCTCTACGAATTTGCGAAACTGGATTGGGAAAAAGGCTGGGCGCAACAATTCCACTACGGCGCATTGCGGAACAATAACAGCCTAATGGTCAATAAATTAGGCCCCGATACCGGATATGATTCCATCGGCGATTGGAACACAGCGCAAGCAATGTCGAAATTCTTAAATCGTTTGGCATCCGAAGGAAAATTGGCCAAAACGATTTTATATAATTTGAATCCGAAAGATAACGATATGATTTCCACCATGTTAGGCAATTTCCAAGAAGGGCCGGTCGCCGGAAAAATCCAATTCGGTTCGGGCTGGTGGTTTTTGGATCAGAAAATTGGAATGGAAGCGCAGATGAACTCTCTTTCGGTTTTAGGCTTATTGAGTCGTTTCGTGGGAATGTTGACTGATTCACGCAGCTTTCTTTCCTATCCGCGCCACGAATATTTTCGCCGGATTTTATGTAATTTGATTGGTAACGATGTAGAACAAGGCCTTTTGCCGGCTTCTGAATTACCATTCTTGGGAAAAATGGTCGAAGATATTTCCTATTTCAATGCGAAACGGTATTTTGAGTTTTAACAAAAGATTACCATTAAAGAACCGAATAAACTGACTGTAAATAAGTTGGAATGCCGGTCAAAATCCTGCAATCACATTCAACGAAATTAGCGGTTGAGTATTTGATATTTTTACAGCGATACAACTTCTAAACCATCATAAGCAATAAATACATTTTCCGGTAAAGTTTTCTGTACCAACTCATGCCGGCCAAAAGCGTGGCTTTCGTGAATAAGATAGGTTTTTTGCGGTTTGATTTTTTCAACGTTTTCAAGCGCCTCCCGAATCGTTTGGTGCGCAATATGCGATTGTGGCCGTAAAGCATTCATTATCAATACATCCAAGCCGTTTAATTTTTTGTATTCCGATTCGAGAATAAGCGATAAATCGGTCAGATAAGCCATTTTACCGATGCGGAAACCTAAAATTGGTAATTTTCCGTGTAATAATCGAATGGGGATAATTTCGATTCCGGCTATTTCAAACGGTTGATTTTCAATAGGATGCAGTTGTAATTCGGGAACGCCCGGATATTTATGTTCGCGGAAAGCGTAAGGCATTCGCATTGCAAGCGCGTCTAATACGTCTTGTTGGGCGTAAATATCGACTGGAGTTTTGCGAGTGAAAGAGCGCAAGTCGTCGATGCCACCCACATGGTCGTAATGCTCGTGGGTAAGCAACACTCCATCCAATTTTAATTGAGACTGGAAAGTGGAGAATGGAGAGTTAG
>JAISWY010000118.1 GCA_031270925.1 Candidatus Symbiothrix sp. | reverse complement strand
GGAGGCGTATCACAACCCCCAGATAAATCTGGGGGTTATTCACAGGCAAGTCCTGCGGACTTGTTAAATACATTGAAAAAGCCAATAGCGCCTCAAAAAAAGAATTAACCGAAAAAATTAATTTTTGTCTTTCAACTCAATAATTTCCATGTCGCGAATATCAGCGCCATCAATAGCGAATCGAAGTAAAGTTCTTACTTGATGAAAGCCGTATTTGCCTGCCGCTCCGGGATTCAAACACAACATCTGCAAATTTTTGTCATAGATAATCTTCAAGATATGCGAATGTCCGCAAACGAACAGGTTCGGTATTTGAGTAAATAATTCCGTCCGAATTGCCGGCTCGTATTTTCCGGGATAGCCGCCGATGTGAGTCAGTAAAACTGCTGTTTTTTCGACTGTGAAACGCAGGAATTTGGGACAAATCGTGCGAATCGAATGGTCGTCGATATTACCGTGAACGACGCGGAGGGTCTTTCCCAACGATTCCAATTTTTGTAAGACTGCGTTGCTGCCGACGTCTCCGGCGTGCCAAATTTCATCACATTCGGAAAAATAGAGGGCGAATTTTTCGTCCCAATAAGAGTGAGTATCGGAGAGCAAGCCAATTTTTTTCATGGCTGCAAAAGTACGTTAAATTTTCCGCAATTCAAACACAAAACTTTCGTATTCGTCGCTCATATAAGCCGATACGCCATGTTTCATCAGAAAATCGCCGGAAAAAGTTTTTCCGTCCCAATCGTTTAAGCGGGAATGACTTCCCTTGTTAATTTCGGTCAGTTTGTATTGCGCGTTCGGATCCAAGCCTTTCAAATACAGGATTTGCGTATTGCCGTGAATGTCTTTTTCCTGCAAAAACGAATAAACCACGGCGCGGGACTCGTCTTCCAAAACGTACATCAAAGCCACACGATTGCTTTCGTAAGGCGACAACAAACGATATAAATCACCGAATTGGACAACTTCCTTCACCGAATTATAATCTTTAATGGCTTGTTTGGAAAACGTTTTTTCTTCGTCCGTCATCTGATTAACTTGCAAATCCATTCCCAATTTGCCGGTGGCGGCCACATCGAAACGAAATTTCAACGGCATGGTGCGTCCGGTAGTGTGATTCGGACAAACCGACACATGGCTCGCCGTACAAATCGCCGGAAAGAATTGATTGACGCCCCATTGGATATAAATCCGACTGAGCGGATCGCCGTTGTCGCTAACCCAAAATTCGTCGAAATAGGGCAAGGAACCGTAATCGATTCGTCCGCCACCACCGGAACAGGCCATGATGACGACTTCGGGATATTTGGCGCGTAGCCGTTGCAGCACATTCGTCAATCCGCGAACATATTCAATCCACAAATGCGACTGTTTTTCTTTCGGAAGATAGAATGAGCCGGAATTGGTTACAAACCGATTGCAATCCCATTTGATATAGGAAATTCCGGGCGTTTCGGTCATTGTTTTATCGACAATATTGAAGACATAATCCTGAACGGCCGGATTGCACAAATCCAAAATTAATTGGTTACGGCTCAAATCCAAATCGCGATGAGCTTGGGTAATAATCCAATCGGGGTGTTTTTCATACAGTTCGCTGTGCGGATTAACCATTTCGGGTTCCAGCCAGATTCCGAATTTGATACGACGCTTTTGACATTCCTTGACTAAATAACCCAAACCGTCGGGCAGTTTCGCGCGGTTCACTTCCCAATCGCCCAAACCGGCGGCATCGTTGTTGCGTGGGTATTTGGATCCGAACCAGCCATCATCCAACAAGAACAAATCGAATCCCATGTCGGCGGCGGCGTTGATAATTCCGCTCAGAATTTGATTATCGAATTTGAAATAGGTGGCCTCCCAATTGTTCATCAAACTCAAATGTGGTTTGGAGCCGTTATAAACGCCATATTGCCGCGCCCAACGGTGGAAACGGCGTGAAACGGTTCCTTTGCCGCTGTCGCTGAAGGTATAAAGCAATGCGGGCGTGGCCAATGTTTCGCCGCTTTCCAATAGATAATGTCCTGCGTATGAATTGATTCCGGTAATCATGCGCAACTTATCCCAATTATCGACGCTGAAATGCAGTGCGAAACTTCCCGGCCAAGCCAAAGTTCCACCGATTACCTTTCCGTTTTCTTCCGCCGCCGGTTTATCCAGGGCAAGGTAGAAAAACGAGTGGCCGTATTCGTTTGCTCGAACGCCCAAACGCGATTCTATGGTTGTCAAACCGCGGTTTAACAAGCGTTCGGTTTGGTGCATTTCGTCCGCCCAATTGCCGTGGTAATCGGTCAAGTAATATTTCGGCGAATCGAAACTCAAACACGAAGAGGCGTAGTCGTAGAGCGTTACCGTGCCTTTTTCACCGTTGGAGTATTCCGTCCATTGGGCGATAATATCTTCTTTTTCATAAGTTTTGAATGAAACTTTTACTTGAAAGGCGAAATAACTGTCTTTCAAGTAAATATCGGTTTGCGTTTGATTGTCGTTCAAACGTTTGGTTTCCGTGCGACCGAAAATCAAATCGGTGGAAGTGTTTCCATCGCTATGCACCGCCCGCAGCGCCGGTTGAAACACGTAATTTCCGCCGAAAGTCAATACAATTGCATCATTTGCCAAGGGAATCACTTCGCAATCCTTGTCGTTCAAGGAATTACCGAAATACGATTGGCAGACTTGCTGTTGATCGTTTACCTTGTAAACCAGACAGGTATTTTTAGTGCGTATCACGATAGGAGCGTTCCCTGCGGAAACGCTCCCAAACATCATAAATACAGCTAAAAGGATGAATATTTTTATCATTTTTTTAATTGTGTTCTTTTTTGCGTATTGTAAAGAAGCCGTAGGCGATGCCTAAACCGGCTAATAACCAGAGTAAATCGCCCACGGCGCCGGTTTGATTGGCTATCGTGTTTTCACCGCCCGGCGTATCCAAACGTAGATTGCCGCCTGTGGATTCTTCGGTGTTTTCGTGTTGTAGCCAATTGTCGCTACGATCTTTGATGCTGCGGCGATCGGCGAAAATGTTGGCCGCCAAAATCATTGCAGTTGCTAAAATTATTGTCTTTTTCATTGTTTTTCGTTTTTTGCAGGGGCGTGATTAAGCGCGCCCCTACAGATAATTATCGAATGATTGATTTGCTTACTTCGCTTTTGCCTGATTTGTAAATTTTCTTCACAATATAGAGATTGCCTGCCACCAATGATAGAGTCTCAACCTTGGGGATGCAAACACCCTGCAAATTGTAATATTGTATATCCACAACCTTATCAATCATCGGCGTAGCAATGCCGGTAATCGTTTTTGGTGAAAATTGTACGGCAAAACGGTTTTCTTCGTTTTCGACAGCCGGTGTATAATCCAATCCGTAAGTATAGGAAGTCAAATCCGTAAGATCCATTATCGAGCCGGTTACAGCATCCGTAAATACTATTTGTGCATCGTAATTATCCATCCCCGTGAATGTGAAACTCATCGCGCCGGTGTAATTGGTGCGCAAGCCAACCGGAATAACGGCTTCCTTGGTTTGAAGTAATTGAACGCCGAATTTTTCTTCGGTTTTCAAGGTATAAATGTCAGGCGTTGCACTGATGCTGTCGAACAGTTTGTGGGAAGCTTTGCCCGTTTCGCGTTTTGCGATTACCGTGCTAACCGAAGCGCTTGTGTTGGAGGCTGTTATGCGTAACAAATCGCTTGTATCGGCTGATGAACGCAATGCACCGGCATCTGCTTCGTTGGTAGTTTGCATAGCCGGAGTAAACGTATAGGCAGTTTCATCGCCATCTTTTTCGATGATAAACGATTGCAAGGGGGCAAGGTATTTATTGATTGTTTCGGACAGCGTCAATCCCCAATTGCCGGATATTGGATTATAACCACTATAACCTGCACCTGTATAAATCAGATACGGGCGATCCACTTCGATAGATGTAACATAAGGATTACCGACAAGAGCAAAATCGTAATCGCCATCGTTAGCCCAAGCCAATGCTTTTAGGGTGCTTTCGTCTGCGGTTAGTGAGCCGGTTACAGCAAATTGTTGGGGAGTTGATTCGCCGATGAAGAACGCAAAGCCATCGCCGATATTCAAAGGATAATCCAAACGGTTAATATACGTCCACTGTGCGCCTCCTTCTCCGAACGATTGCAGCCATGTACTTGGCGATTTATCGAAATGGAAATTCTGCACGGTGGCGGCGACAGGTGTTGCCAGTGTGTACCACCGGCCGGCTGTAAGGTCGTAATTAACGGTTGCATCGCCGGTAACGTTCAATAGATGTTGGTTACCGAGTTTGGCGCCGGGTTCGATTGTGATGTTTTGGCAGTCGTTGTAAGTGATTTCGTCTGCTATCGGTGCGTAATAAGGCGCTGAATTATTCAGTATCGGATAATTAGCTAATCCTGCGGGAATTACCACATCTGATGTTTCAAAAGGCGGAACGTTGTTTGACCAATTGGCGAGGCTGTTCCAATCATTGTCGGCTGCGCTGCCATTCCATACTCCGTAAGGTAAAATTTCGGTACGGGGTGTATTGCTACTGCTGGCGTAGATTTCGTCGATATAAAATTCAGCATTTCTATTTCCTTCTTCACGAGAATCTATACAAAGGCGAACATTGTAGATAGTGGTGTTATTAGTATGGTCGTTCAAATCAAAGGCATAGTCAAACCATGTGCCGAAAGTAGTATTGGTATATGTTTTATTTCCATCCCATTCATTATTAGGTTTAAGTTCCAATTTAATCCCTTTATCGGTTTTTATCACAAAATGCAAATAGCGATATGTGCTTTTAGAAAAAGATTGCTTGAAAATCAAATCAAGCCCGACATCATAACCTGCATTTGTATTATTGGTTGTAACATACAATGTTTTGGCCGTTCTGTTCAGGCCTGTATTATCTGCATTGTTAATAACCTCCACAGTGGCAATATTGTTTCCTACTCCCGCATAACTTACAAGTTCCACACCTTCAAAGTTAGAAATCAGAGGCAAAAAGCTCAATCGTTCGATACGTGCAGGTAATTGGAAAGAGGTACGAGGAGTAGCATCATTATTAACTACAATTTCGTCCAAATACAATACCTTGTCATGATTGTCATAAGCATAACCGTTTTCCGTTCCCGTTCGTGTATCTATTTGCATTTTGAAATCGCTGCCGGCATTGCGCTGAGGCATTTTTACAACCAAATCAAACCAAGTATTTTGTGCAATATTCCGTAAGGTGTGGTTATCGACATATCCACCACCGGCTGTTACGGCTAATGCAGCGGTTGCATCTCCAAATTCAATCTTGGTCATTGTTGTATAAACGGCAATATGCAGATATTGACCATTACTTACGTTTTCGTTGAAACAGAAATTTAATCCGGTTTCCCACGCATCTCCGGTAGCGGCATAAGTTGAAGTTGTTGTTACTTTGTAAGCATATCCGGTTTTGTTCACAGTCGTATTTGGATTTGTTACAATTCCATACAAGGTCATACTGCTGTTGGCAACCTGACGTAAATTGATGGTTACGCTACCTGTCCCCTCTTCAAAATTTGCCGAAATTTGAGCATGAGCCGACAAACAAGCCAACGCACTCAAACAAAAAAGAAAAATCTTCTTCATGATATAAATATTTTTAAGTTTAACATTCGTTTTAACGACAAAGCGCAATAAGATATGCTCCACCATTTTTTAGAACTTCCTCACCGCAC
>JAISWY010000149.1 GCA_031270925.1 Candidatus Symbiothrix sp. | reverse complement strand
TTCAGGTATTTTACACCGCCGCCAATCAGTACGTCGATGCCGTTGTGAACCATCTGGGGCGCAATCCAATCGTATTTACCACGGTTGTAACTGTGCGCCATGCAATCGGCAGGTGTGGCGTGCGGAAATTCGCAGGTAAAAACCAAACCCACGGCTTTGCCTTGCGTGATGCGGGCAGCTTCCCAGAGCGTCATCAGCGGTTGGAAAGCCTTGTCCGGATTAACCGGAATCAAATCATTTTTCGGATCGGCTGTTGGATAAGTCGAAACCCAACCGGCGCGACTAGGATAACCGGTCATGTAGCAAGATGTGGTAGGCGCCGAATCGCCGATGGGCGCATTGGAAGAATAAGTCAAAACGGTTCCGCACAAATACGGATCGAGATGCAACTTCGTGATTTCCGGATGTTTATAGCGTTGATACCAGCGAGCGGCCGAAACTGCAGAGAGCGAAGTGCCGTCGGGAATCAGCAAAATTACATTTTTAACCGGTTTGTCTTGGGCGTTTAAGACGACGGCAGATATTAACAAAGCCCATAAAACGCAACTAATTTTTTTCATTTTCCTTTAATTTTCGAATCAACTCTTGTAAATAGGAAGCTTGTTCATAATCTTCACCCAAAACGGCTTCGTTGAGGCAAGCCTGCAATTCTTCACGATTCATGGTTTCATACGACGGCACTGCGGCCGGTTGCACCGCCGTTTCGTCCCACAAATCGTCGTCGTCCATAATGGCGGCGGCTTCATCCATGATTTTTTTTTCAATATAGATGGGAACGCTGGAACGAACGGCAATAGCGATGGCGTCGGAAGTTCGGGCGTCCAAACGAATGGTTTTGTCGCCCGAACAGTAAATCAATTCGGAATAAAAAACGCCGTCTTTGTATTGATAAATGTTCATTTGTTGGAGTTGCACTTGCAAAGCCTCGGTCAGCAAGCGGAATAAATCGTGTGTGAGCGGGCGGGGCGGTTTCAGGTTTTCTAAATGAATAGCGATGGATTGGGCTTCCGGCGTGCCGATAATAATCGGGAGTCGCCGTTTTCCCGTCGATTCGGATAAAATGAGGGCATACGCCCCAGCCTGAACTTGGCTGAACGTGATGCCCAAAATTCGTAACTGGATTTTCGTATTCATTAGTCGCGACGTCCCAAATAAATCATGATGTAATAAACGAGCGTGGCCAACGAGCTCAAAGCAGCTACCACGTAGGTATAAGCGGCGGCTTTCAAGGCGCCTTCTGCTACCGAGTGATTGCGCATATTGGTAATTCCGGCGCTGCTCAGCCAGCTTAAAGCCCGCGTACTTGCGTTGATTTCAACCGGTAAAGTAATGAAACTGAATAGAGTAGTGGTAGCGAATAACAAAATGCCGGCTAAAAGAATCGGCGATCCGATTTGAGGTCTGGAGCCGACCAGCAACATTCCCGCCAATAAAATCCAAGTTACCCATTTCGACGAGTAGCTGACCAGCGGAACCAGCGCCGAACGCATTTTCAAAGGCCCATAAGCCAATGCATGTTGCAAAGCATGTCCAGTTTCGTGAGCGGCGACGGAAGCAGCAAATACATTGCTGTTGTTGTAAATATCGCTGCTCAGACTGATGGTTTTGTTGGTGGGATTGTAATTGTCCGTCAAAACACCGTCGGTGGCGATGATGCTTACATCGTAAATGCCGTTGTCGTATAACATTTTTTCGGCTATCTGCTTGCCGGTCATTCCGTTATCAAGCGGAGTCTGCGAATATTTTTTCGCTTTGTTTTTGAAATTGAGGGAAACGATCCAACTGGCGAGAGCGATTCCGATGAATAAAATCCAATAAATAGGCATATCAATAATGAATTATAAGTTAATACTTAGGGCTTGTCAAATTTCTTGCCAAAACCTCGAATTAATTCCGGTAACGAATAATTGTCTGTTTACGGTCGGGGCCGAGAGACACAATGTGGATTTGCACGCCTAATTCGTCTTCCAAGAATGACAAATAGGCATTAAACTCTTCGGGAAATTCGTTTTCCGACTGCATTTTTGTCATATCCGTTTTCCAACCCGGCAGTTCGGCATAAACGGGACGCAGCGACTCGTTGATTGCAAACGGAAAATCGGTAACTTCTTGGCCTTCGATTTCGTAAGCCACACAAGCTTTAATCGTATCGAAAGTGTCCAAAACATCGCCTTTCATCATAATTAACTGAGTAACTCCGTCAAGCATAATGGCATAGCGCAGGGCAACCAAATCAATCCAACCGCAACGACGGGGACGTCCGGTTACGGAACCGTATTCGCAGCCCCGTTCGCGCATCGTTTGTCCTGTTTCATCTTCCAATTCAGTAGGAAACGGACCGCTGCCCACGCGCGTACAATACGCTTTGAAAATGCCGTAAACTTCGCCGATTTTCGAGGGAGCTACGCCCAAACCGGTACAAGCGCCGGCGCAAATCGTATTCGAGGAAGTTACAAAGGGATAGGAACCGAAATCAATGTCGAGCATCGTGCCTTGTGCGCCTTCTGCCAATACTTTTTTGCCTTCGAGCAAAGATTTGTTGATAAAATGGTCGCTGTCGATGCGGTGGAAACGCTTGATAGCTTCCAATCCGACGAGCCATTCTTTTTCCAATTCGGCCAAATCGTATTCGTAGTGCATTTGGCGCAAAATTTCTTCGTGGCGGGCGATTGCCGTTCGGTATTTTTCCTTGAAATTGTGATCGATGTCGCCGATTCTCAAACCATTACGGCTAATTTTGTCGGTATAGGCCGGCCCGATGCCTTTGCCCGTGG
>JAISWY010000138.1 GCA_031270925.1 Candidatus Symbiothrix sp. | reverse complement strand
TCAAATACCCTGCATCCACTTCTATATTAATGGTCGCGGTATTTGTATGGATTGAAATAACCTCATCGGTATTCACACGACTGGTTGCGATTAAAACCGAAGGCATTGCCTTTAACGGCTTCTCCGCTGATGACATTTCCGTTTTAGGGAAAATGTTTTGAAACTTAAAAACGATCCATCTCCCAAAAGCATGGACTTCGGGATTTTCAATAAGCACGTCCTCATTCAGCTCGTAATCGCTGATTGTCATTCGGATATGTTCATTAAAAACAAATATGGCAAAGGTAGCTATTTTATCTCTAAAACGCCCGGTAACTTTGCAGTCTAAAAAATAGTGCCTCAAGTAAATGAACAGAAGATGAAAACAGCAAATCATGTAAATGTCAAAGAGATGAGTTTTGACCAATTATTTAAACAAATTTCCCCGGAAGAGATAGGCGACGATGGCGGATGATTTTTGTACGCAAGAAGCCGAATGAATTTGATGAAGATACCGTTCCCGATGAGGTAATCAATTGTTTGATTACTAAATACGGTTCAATTGAAAATTATAAAGCTACTGCCAATGACATCTATGAAACAACCACCTCGGCTATGTTTGCTTTCGATGATACGGGAAATTATTGGATGGGATGGGATGGACAGTGGAATATAGATCAACCTTCGCGCTGGCGCTGGACGGATGCAACCGAAACCGGTTGGTACTATTGTCATCCCAATTATGATTGTGAGGCCTGTTCCGAAACCGAAACCTGCGAGGGCGATTTTACCAGCGCTATCGCTTATTTCAATTTTGTGGGAGATAAATTGTATGTCACTGATACCGAGGTTATGAGTTTTGATTATGATTGTATAACCGGAGAAGGTGAAAATTATAACGGAAGAATGAGTGCGTGTTACGAACTCATTCGTGCCGACGATTCGGAAGGCCCCTCGCCGTTAATCCCGTATCGAAGAATTTACGAACGACGAAACCATTGCAATCGCCTCGTTTCGGAAAAGGTTTTGGAATATTCCGATAAAGATTTCCTCCAAAAAATAAGGATTGTTGCGGCCGATTAGCCTCAGCAATCCTTATTTTTTTGTCGTTTAATGTATAATTCTTCGATAATTTCATGTAAATTTGCGGTCTCAAAATAAAATAGCATTATGGCACAACATGAAGATGTTTTCAAAAAATTAATTTCCCATTGCAAGGAATACGGTTTTGTGTTCCCCTCGTCGGAAATTTACGATGGTTTGGGCGCCGTTTACGACTACGGACAAAACGGTGTAGAGTTGAAAAACAATATCAAAAAATATTGGTGGGACAGCATGACTTTGCTCAACGAAAACGTGGTCGGCATTGATTCCGCTATTTTCATGCACCCGACTATTTGGAAAGCTTCCGGACACGTGGATGCGTTCAACGACCCCTTGATCGACAATAAAGATTCCAAAAAACGTTACCGCGCCGATGTTTTAATTGAAGAACAAATTGCAAAATACGAAGATAAAATCAATAAGGAAATCGAAAAAGCGGCCAAACGTTTCGGCAATTCGTTCGATGAACAGCAATTTCGCGAAACCAATCCGCGCGTATTGGAAAACGAAGTGAAAAAAGAAACCTTGCACATCCGTTTTGCCAAAGCGTTGAACGACAGCAATTTGGAAGAATTACGCCAAATCATTATCGACGAGGAGATTGTTTGTCCGATTTCGGGAACGCGGAATTGGACGGAAGTTCGTCAATTCAACTTGATGTTTTCGACCGAAATGGGTTCTACTGCCGACGGCGCCATGAAAATTTACCTTCGTCCCGAAACGGCGCAAGGTATTTTTGTAAACTTCTTAAATGTGCAGAAAAGCGGCCGTATGAAAATTCCGTTTGGTATCGCACAAATCGGAAAAGCCTTTCGGAATGAGATAGTTGCCCGTCAATTTGTATTCCGTATGCGCGAATTTGAACAGATGGAAATGCAGTTTTTCGTTCGTCCGGGCGAAGAATTAAACTGGTTTGTGAAGTGGAAAGAAACCCGTATGAAGTGGCACAAGGCTTTGGGTTTGGGCGACAAAAAATACCGTTTCCACGATCACGACAAATTGGCGCATTATGCCAACGCCGCGACCGACATCGAATTTGAAATGCCTTTTGGATTCAAGGAAGTGGAAGGCATCCATTCGCGCACCGATTTTGATTTGAGTAGCCACGAAAAATATTCCGGTAAGAATATCAAATATTTCGATCCCGAATTAAATCAATCCTACGTGCCTTATGTGATTGAAACTTCGATCGGCGTCGATCGGATGTTTTTGAGCGTTTTGGCTGGCTCGTATTGCGAAGAAACTCTTGATGCTTCGACCGGCTCAGTAGGCGATACGCGCGTGGTATTGAAGTTGCCGCCCGCTTTGGCGCCGATTAAATTGGCCATTCTTCCCTTGGTAAAAAAGGATGGACTGCCCGAAAAAGCCCGCGAAATCATCGACAATTTGAAATTCGATTTCAATTGCCAATACGACGAAAAAGACTCAATCGGAAAACGTTATCGCCGTCAAGATGCGATTGGAACGCCCTATTGCGCTACCATCGACCACGAAACGCTGACCGACAACTGCGTTACCATCCGTTACCGCGATACAATGCAACAAGAACGGGCGCCGATTAGCGATTTGGCCGGCATCATTGCCGATAAAGTGAATTTGAAAAATATACTTAAAAAAATAAAGGAAGTATGAAAAATATTCGATATTTTATTTTAGGCGCATTGCCGCTGCTATTGTTTTTTGCGTGCAATTCATCCACCGATTCCACAACGGAATGGTACAATCAAAATAAAGCGGTTTACGATCAGATTAAGGCCGATACGGAAAATTGGAAACCCTTGCCGAGTGATACCGTACTTAGCTGGCCGCAAGGCGTTTATTATCATGAAATCAGCAAAGGAGACGGCACGGAACATCCGATTCAAACCGCCAAAGTAACCGTCAATTACAAAGGTTACTTTTTGAACGACTCCACTCGTCTTTTCGACGAGGGAGGGACGGCGGATTTTGTTGTGAATCAAGTAGTAAGAGGATTCGGAGTAGCTTTGCAAAACATGGTTGCCGGCGACGAATGGAAAATTTGTATTCCCTATCATTTAGGTTACGGAACAAGCTCTTACACCATACAAGCTTATTCAACATTGTTTTTTGATGTTAAATTATTAGCGATCGAACAATATCCGAAATAAAAATCAAGATGAAAAAAATAGTTTTTACACTTATGACAACAGTTTTGCTTTTTTCCGCTTGCAAGCAAACGACGACCGATAATGATGAAACAATTATCGGAAAAACACCGATTGAAGTGAAAGACGGCCGATTGACCGCCGAAATCTTGCATCAATTGGGACAAATAAGCGGTGTTTCGGTTGCGCCCAACGGAAAAACCGTGTTGTATGGCGTTTCCTATTGCGATATTGCGCTCAACAAGCGCAACCGCGAATTGTTTACCGTGAATATCGACGGAACGAACAAGAAGCAAATCACACAATCCGCTAAAAGTGAAGGAGATGCGCAATGGATTGAAAATGGTAAGAAAATCGCATTTATCTACGACGGACAAATTTGGGAAATGAATGTCGATGGTTCCAATCGCACGCAAATCAGTCAGTCGGAACAAGCAATCGAAACATTCCGCTATTCGCCGGATGGGAAAAACGTGTTGTTTATCAGTACAGTACAAGTGTTCAAACCAAGTTCGGAAGTTTATTCCGATTTGGATAAATCATCAGGCAAAATTATTGATAATTTAATGTACAAACATTGGGACGAATGGGTAGAACGCATCCCACATCCATTTGTCGCCGATTACGACGGCAAATCGTTGTCGAACATCACAGATATTTTGGAAGGCGAGCCTTACGAATCACCAATGCGGCCGTGGGGCGGTATAGAGCAGTTGGATTGGTCGCCCGACAGCAAAACCATTGCTTATACCAGCCGCAAAAAAACCGGCAAAGAGTATGCGGAATCGACCAATTCGGATATTTACCTTTATAATATTGAAACGAAAGAGCATAAAAATTTGACAGAAGGCATGATGGGTTACGATATGAATCCTAAATTCTCGCCGGACGGAAAATTCATTGCTTGGCAAAGTATGGAGCGCGACGGTTACGAATCGGATTTAATCCGTTTATTTTCAATGAATTTGGAAACCGGTGAAAAAGAATATCTTACGAAAGATTTCGATTATAATGTAGATGATTTTTGTTGGGATAAAAGTTTAAAACAAATATTTTTTGTCGCTTGCGTGAAAGGAACAACTCAATTATTCTTACTTGCAAGCAATTACGACAAAATACGACTAACGAATGGCGACCACGATTACGCAACTATTGCTGTTGCTAATGGCTGCTTAGTAGGACTTCGTCATTCTCTATCTTGTCCAAACGAAATATTTACCGTTCTATTATTTGATGGAACACAACGCAATATCTCCCACGAAAACGACGATGTTTTAGCCCAAATCACAATGGGCAAAGTAGAAGAGCGCTGGATTGAAACCACCACCAAAGAACAAATGCTCACATGGGTCGTTTACCCGCCCGATTTCGACGCATCAAAAAAATATCCTGCTATTTTGTATTGTCAAGGTGGCCCGCAAAGCACAGTCAGCCAATTTTGGTCAACCCGTTGGAACTTACAACTGATGGCGGCGCACGGCTACATTGTTGTGGCTCCGAATCGGCGCGGCGTTCCGGGATTCGGGCAAGCTTGGAACGAGCAAATCAGCGGCGATTACGGCGGCCAAAACATAAAAGATTGTATTTCGGCCATCGACGCTTTGGCGAAAGAACCGTTTGTGGATGAAACTCGATTAGGTTGTACCGGAGCAAGCTACGGTGGATTTTCCGTCTATTGGCTGGCAGGCAACCACAACAAGCGCTTCAAAGCTTTTTGGGCGCACGCAGGTATTTTCAATTTTGATGCGCAATATCTGGAAACCGAAGAAATGTGGTTTGTCAATTGGGATTTGGGCGGCGCATTTTGGGATAAATCAAACAAAATCGCCCAAAACAGTTATGCTAATTCGCCGCATAACTTCATCGAAAAATGGGATACGCCGATTGCTGTTTCGCACGGAGCATTGGATTTCCGGATTTTGGCGTCGCAAGGAATGCAAGCTTTTAATGCCGCACAACTACGAGGAATCCCATCAAGGATGTTGATTTTTCCGAACGAAAATCATTGGATTTTGCAACCTCAGAACGGCATTTTGTTTCAGCGTGAATTTTTTCGTTGGTTCGATGAATGGTTGAAATAATTATATTGCTGTCCGCTAAACTTAAAAACCGCACAAAGCACCTGTCCGAGATGCCGATAAATCGGTTGTCCGCTAAAAACGGTGCATAATTTGCCGGCAAGTCTGCATAAACTTGTGCAAAAAAGGCTCAGTTGCAAAACCCTGTGTTAAGTAGAAGCGACAGACCTGCGGTCTGTCGCTTCTACTTAACACAGGATTTTGCAGGTGTCCCGAAATCATCTGCCAAAAGTTGAAAGCAGAAGGAAGGACTAAAAAATGGTTAGCAGAACAGGTACACTGCAACCAAAGTAACTTTTGTAAATTGTTGCAAAAACCCACTATGAACACAGATTTATTGATGCGCATTTCATTTGCATTGCAGGATAACTTCTTTTCCCACCTTTCCAATTACTGCAATGATAATCAGCAAGTTAAAAACAATATAGGTAAATAATTCCATTTTTAAGGTA
>JAISWY010000099.1 GCA_031270925.1 Candidatus Symbiothrix sp. | reverse complement strand
GGATTGCGATGCTGCTGGGTACGGCAAGCATCTTTGCACAAAGAGGGCGAACAGGTCCGCTAACATGGAATCTATCTAAAGGTACATTAACTATTAGTGGTATCGGGGCGATGCCGGATTATAACGGTAACGCTCCCTGGGATTCTTATCATTCTTCAATTACGACCGTTGCAATTGAAAATTTGTAAGAACCCCATGTAACCGAACTCCCCGAGGGATAATCCGGCATCGCCCCTGTACCGCTAACAGTTAATGTACCATTAAATATATCCCATGTTAACGTACCCGTTGTTCCGCTTTCCGCAAAACTCACTGCGCTCAACATGAAGAGCGCGATCATTGTTAAAACAAACTTTCTCATTTCTGTAAAAATTATAAATTTGTAAATTGATATTCTCGATTATATTAAAGCTCACCTGCTTGCGGACGTCGGGCAATTTTTCCGTCGGACGGTCTGCCCATTCTTCGTTCCTGAGGATAAACGTTTCCTCATTTGCAAGTTGCTCGGTATAGGGGCTACTTTGGACTGCGGGAAACAGGAATCGGTAAAAAATCCCAACGTACCCCCTTGGGAAATATTTCCGGGATTTCTTGCGTATTAAAATTTTTTTATTATGTCGCGCCTGCGTACGCGCGCGTAACGTAATATATATAGTTGAGTAATAGGTGTGTGTGTGTGTGTGTGTGTGTGTGTGTGTGTGTGTGTGTGTGTGTGTGTGTGTTAACAAAATAGAACTAACCGCCAAATTTTGGTAGTTAAAAAACAATAATAAAAGAAAGCTCTTTTTTGTCATTTTTTGGGTTCTTGATTGAGAGTAACGGCACAAAAGTAGTAAGTATTTTTTATTATGCAAAAAAATAGGCAAAAAAAGGTTAAATCTTTTTTTGAGGCGCTATTGACTTTTCAACGCAGCTAAATTAAAAGCAGATGTCTCGACTTCGCTCCGCTCCGCTCGACATGACGCGGCGTCCCGTCATGTCGACCAAGGGAGCAGAGCGACCGCGTGGAGACATCCGATTTTAATTTAGCCCCTAAACACAGGGTTTTGCAGGTAACCCATGCAGGAAGAGGGGGCGTCTTTTTCCTAACTTATCTATGTGTCAAATTATTATGCATTTTCGAACAGACACGAATTAGATGTTACGATTTTTCTGCAAGCGGCAACATCACTTTACCAATATTTTTTGAACATGGCTTTTGCCCGATTCGTAAATCTGCTTTACGATGTAAACACCCGATGGTAAGGCTGTGATTAATCGCGCCCCTACGCGAACGCCCTGCAAATTATAATATTCCATGTCTATTACCGCACCGTTTTCGCTCATCGCAACAATATTAGTGGGCGTATCGGTAACCTGAAGCTCGCTAATAGTCCACCAGCCGCCGGAAGTTCCGGTTTGCTCGATTTTGATGCAGCGAGCGGAGAAAAGCGGCAAATCAATAAGCAATTCCGAAATATCTGTGCCGGGATTTTCGCCGATATAAACCGCTTCGCCCCATGCTTCGGAATCGTTCGACAAGCGTTCGTTCGACAAATAGATTTTGTATCCGTGCGGATAATCGCCCCATACACCAGCCCAATTCATCGTGATTTTATTGAATGTTTGCTCTTTTTTCATATCCAATATAATCCACTGACCGGGTTCTTGTACTACTCCCGAGCCCCAACGTGTATTAATATCATTATCCAAAGCCTGAAATGCCGCATCGCCCTCGCCGGCTTGATTGAATACCGAAAGCGTCCATCCGAAACGATATTCCGTATTTTCGATCGCATGAACCGAAAACTCGTTGATACTCCAATACATATCACTATCGCCGCTGTCGAAAGTTTGTACTATTTTTACAAATCGTTTTTGTTGTGTTTCTATCAAATTAATGAATGTGGAAGGATCCGTGCCACCAAAATCTTTTCCGTCGCCAACGGCAATAGCACTTCCCCAATCGGCGGCATTATCGGAAACATATACTTCGTAAGCGCGCGGATAATCGCCTCCGTTTTGAAAGAGTTGAATTTGGTTGAACGTTTGCGGTTCTTTCATATCCACGATAACCCATTGCCCGGAACGTTGCTTGCTTGTATTCCAACGACTATCGTTATCGCCGTCGAACATGTTTTTTGTTTCGTTCCAAGTAATTCCGTTTTGCCAGATGGTAGCGCCGGTCCATTGCTTCCATAAGGTTTTGTCGTCAATTAGCCGGACATTCAGTTCTTTGATTTTCCACCACATGTCGCAGTTCGTAAGCACTTCAAATTTAATGTATTGTGCCGTTTGGTCGTCGAGGTTGATAACACTTTCGGCGGCGTCTTTACCGCTACCCACAAATACTGCATTTCCCCAATCGTTTGCGTCGTTGGAAACAAAAACGGCAATACTGCGCGGATAATCGCCCCCACTGCCGGTTTGATCCAAAACAATTTGATTGAAGGTTTGTGGCGCTTTCATATCAACCATAAACCATTGTCCGACTTTTTGTGGAGCCGCTCGCCATTCGCTGTCGGTGTTACTGTCGAATACGTTGTTGGGCGATTCGTAAGTTTCGTCCGATGAGGCGGTTGCATCCCATCCCGTTCTGTCTAACGTTACATCGTCTGCATTTACGTTCCATGCAAATGCGCATACTAAAAGAATAAAAAATAAATGTTTCATTTTCCGATATTTTATAAGTTTAACATTGTGGGTACAAAGAAAAGGTTTGCCCGTTAAAAAAGGTATTAAAAAACACCTTAATGACAGACTTAAAATGAAATTAACGGGAAATTATTTTTCGGCCAGTATCTCGGTCAAGGAATATTTGTAGTTGGTTCCGAATAAATTCTTGTATTCCTTGCAGAAATTGTCGTAAACATTTTTGGCAAGTCCTTTTTTGCCCGAACGAAACAGCATGGAGCATTTGATGGTGAGGGCCTCTTCGTTGGCGATGTCATGCAGAAGCAGTGTGTCGGCAATTCGCAAGCGTAATTCGTCGTTCAAACGGCGTTCTTTTTCGTTGGCAAATCGGGTTAATACTTCGATGGTCAGGTTGGAAAAATCGCTTTTGAAATTGTCGAGCCAGTCGATTTCTGTGTTCGGCAACAATACTCCAAGCAGCAGCAGTTCGAGCAAACGGCCAATTTGTTCCTGATAGTTGGAATCACTTTTCTTCAATGAACCGAACAAGCGCATGGCTTCGACATAATCGCAGATGATATTGTTGCCCAATTGGATTGTCCAGAATCCGTTTTTGTTTTGAATTTCCACGTCGCCGACTTTTTCGAGCGCCGAACGCAGTTTGCTCAAATAAACGTTGCGGATGTTTTTGGCCGATTCTTCGTTTTTGTCGAACCAAAGCAGTTGAAGCATTTTGTTGCCGAAAATTCCTTTTTTGTCTTTTTCGGCATTGAGTATCAATAAGATAAGCATTTTTTTCAGTGTGGGCGAAAACTGGCCGGTAATGTCGTTGCCTTCCTTGTCGATGATGGTAAAGTTTTTCAAAAGGCAGATGGCGCTTTTGGAAAAATCGTAATATTTGATTTCCGGCATTTCATCATCGATTTTTTCGCTAATTGCCGGTTGATTTTGAGGTGTTTTCGCTTTTTTCCTGCCCTTCATTATATAATATACTGTTCCGCCTGCGAGAACGATTATTCCGATAATTCCGAAGATCTTCAACCATGAAAAAGCGGATGATGTATTCGGAAGGCTGTTTTGATTCAAATTGCGAATCGGAATTGGCGGATAATCCAGTGAATAAATGGATACGTCGATTTCGGATTGATTTTTTTGCTGATAAATCAGGGCGTATAATTTATTTTGCGAGACGGCGTAATAAAGATTCGTATAAAGATAAAGCGCATCAATATTTTCGCCGATGGGAAACGACATCGTTTCAAATCCTTTTGCATCGGGTTTGATTTTTATCAGACAGCCGCCGTTCAGGGTTGTAAACACGTAGAAGCAGTTGTTTTCGGCATCAAAAAGCATATTTTCCGACGGCAAGAAATCGTTGGTAATCGAATCGATTTCCCATAGTTGGATGGCTTGTTCGGTCATCAAATCAAAGGAATACAAATCATAGTAATTGCGCGGGGCGATTTCCTGCTTGCCTGTTTTGCTGCCGCGTCCGCCGAAAAGATACAGTGTTTTTCCGGCGATAACCGATGAGCTGGAAAAGCGCGGGGCGACATTGAGCAGTTCGGCGTGTTTTTGGTGGCCGTCCCAAACATTCATCCGCACCAGATCGTGACTGTATTTGTAATATTCATATCCGCCGAAGGAATATAAAGTATTATCGGCCGGATTGAAAGTGGCCGAATTATTTAAATACGGGTCGGTGGTCGATTGGGTATCGGCGCTCCATTCGTTGGCGTCGAACGAATATTTCGAGAAAATGGCTTCCCTGAGATTGTAACTTACCAGTTGATTGGTGGAACTGTTATAGAAAATCGTATTCGGGCTTGTCGATACGATGCAGCCGCGGTTTACGGGAATCGTTTGTTGGCTTCCGTCGTTCGTATTCAGCACGCGAATCGTTTTGGAATCGGGCGATACGATGTAAAACGCACCCTTGGGATTGAATGTGATTTGGGTGTTGAGCGGAAGTTTATCGGAATAAAATTTATGCCATGTGGAATAGGTATCTATCAGCCAATCGGGATTAATTACTTGTGCGGCAATGTCTGCGACGGAATCAAGCACGAGTGTTTGTTGGTGTTCTTTCAGTTTCCAGTAGCGTTTTAACTTTCCGTCGTTGAAAATTTTTATATCCTTGATATTGACGGAAGCGATGTCGGTCGATTCAAAGGATTTGAAAGGACAGGTGCCAAACGCAATCTTGACGTCGGATGTGCGGTCGAACAGATGCGCCACCGTCAGGCTTTTTCCCGCGCAGGTGATAATGATTTTATTTTTCGATTTCGACAGCCTAAGGCTTACCGGCATCCACCGGCCGACCTCCACTTTTTGCGGAACGATATAGGCTACTTCGTTGATAACCAAGGTGGGATATCGCTCCGTATCATTGACCGTCAGTACCAAATCAATGTTTTCGTTGCGATTGGTTACCATTCGGAAAATGAAGCCGAACCGGTATTCTTCCCGCATATACATTTGGAAGGAGAGCGTGGT
>JAISWY010000077.1 GCA_031270925.1 Candidatus Symbiothrix sp. | reverse complement strand
TCTGCATACAGAGGTGGAGCTTTTTTTATCACTCCGGGCGATTTAGGCGCTCCTTCGGTAACTTTCAGGGGTTGTGAAGCAACCAACAACGTGGCTACAGGCAATGGAAGCGAAAGTCGTGGAGGTTATTTGTTTGTAGATGGCGCCGATGTAAGAATCAATCATGAATATTGCAAAATTAAAAACAATCAGTCTATTGGCGGTCGCGGCGGCGCATTGTGTTTGTTTGGCGACAATACTCGTTATTTCTATTATTGCGAGATTAGCAACAATAAAGGCGGTCATTGGGGACCAGATCCGGATGGTATTACAACCGACGACGTTGCATTGAATGCCGACGGAACGAAAGGAGATGGCGAATATGAAGGCGGTGTGGCTTTTATTACAGGCGGCGCTACTACTTTTGAATCTTGCGCTCTTATTTCCAATCAATCGTGGAGCCATGCCGGTCTTATCCGCCATCTGAATGGAGGAGATGTAACGTTCATCAATTGTACTTTGGCAAAAAATCAAAGTTTGCACAACAAACCCGTTTTATGGCCGGGTGGCCAAGCTAATTACACTTTTGTAAACAGTCTTTTTGTTGAAAATCTGGGACAAAACGTGGGTAATGGCGCCGGTTTCGATTTCGATGGTTCAGGCGTGAGGTTGAATATCTTTAATTCGGTATTTACCCGCAATGTGGCAGGCGGCGACGGCGCTGTGGATTTGAGCAGTGGCGGCAATTATGCAGGAGTGACCGTTAAAAACTCCATGATCGGCTTGATTAAAGGCGATCCTGCCGCAATGACGGTAAGCGACAATGATGCCATTCCCACCAAATCCAACACGGCGATGTATAAAGTAGCATCCGAAGAATCGCAACTCGACTATGCCACACTCGAAAACGACGGCCTCGGTTGCGGTGTTAATTTCAGAGAAGGATTCAAATTCAGCAAATCGTTTGGGATACCTTATTATCTGTTGGAGACAGGTAGTACCGTTACCAAATTGGGCGACCCCGCCTTGTTGGAAGATTACGAACTTAATACCGATTTGTTCGGACGTGTCCATTCCATAGCCGCCGACGGTTCTATCCCCGCAGCTCCGACTGTGGCTGCAATTGATGAAGAGTACGACGATACCGGATGGGAAGACAATATCATTATTTCATCTATCGCATTTCCGAAATCGCAAGACGTTCGCGCTAAATTGATTAATACCCTAGTGGATAATGGAATAATCGGCGTCGATTTCGGTTCATTGAGAGGATTGGCAAAAGCCGAACTGTATTCCGTAACCGGTCAAAAAGTAGAAACGGTATTTGATTGCTATGTAGTAGGCAAAGGCTATTACAACGTGCAAACCTCCACTCCCGGTATTTACTTGTTGAAAGTTTCTACCAAAAACGGATCGTTCGCACAACGTTTGATTATCAAATAATTATAATTAATCTGCGTAGAGACGCGGCATGCCGCGTCTCTATATTCTTACCAAATGCAAACACGGTATTTATACATATTATTCATTTTGGCGGTTTTCGCATCGTGCAATAAAACGCCTGCGTACAAAAATGCTTCTATACCCATTGAACAACGGGTGAACGATTTGCTCGCTCGCATGAGCTTGGAAGAAAAAGCGGCTCAATTGGATATGCTCTCGGCCAACGATATTCTTCGTGATGCTGCTACGCTCGACGAAGACCGTGTTGCGCATTTTGTCGATACTATGTGCATCGGGGCGGTACACGATTTTTATCCTCAATCGGCGGCTTTGGCAAATGCATTGCAAAAACACGCCATCGAAAAATCGCGTTTGGGAATCCCTGTTCTTTTCATTGAAGAAGCTTTGCACGGATACCAAGGCGAAGGCGCAACGACTTTCCCTATTCCGCAAGGCAACGCTTCTACTTGGGATACAACGCTCGTTTATCGCATTGGACGAGTAATTGCTACCGAAGCTCGCTCGAAAGGCGTTCACTTTGTGTTGGGTCCTAATCTCGACCTTGCCCGCGATATTCGTTGGGGCAGAGTGGAAGAAACTTTCGGCGAAGACGTTTACCTGTCGTCGCGTATGGTGGTCAATTTGATAAAAGGACTGCAAGGCGAAAAACTCTCCGATAACAACGCCGTTGTTTCCGAACCCAAGCATTTCGCCATGCACGGCGCTCCCGAAAACGGTAGTAACGAAGGCCCTGTATCTGTCGGCGAACGCGAAGCGCGTGCAACCGGATTGTATGTATTTGAAAAAGCGGTTAAAGAAGCCAAAGCCGGTGGTATTATGGCGGCCTATCACGAAATAGACGGCATTCCCTGCGTGGCCAATCCGTGGTTACTGACCACCGTGCTGCGCGACGAATGGGGTTTCGACGGTTTGGTTCTTACCGATTTAGGCGCCGTGAAAAAACAAATCAGTACGCATCATACGGCGGCCAACGACACGGATGCTATCGTAAAAGCTGTTGAAGCCGGATTGGATATGCAGTTTTATGATTTTCCGCACGACGATTTTCAACGAATCGTGGCCGAATCGGTCAAAAACGGCCGCTTATCCGAGACGGCCTTGAATCGCGCCGTTAAAGCGGTTTTGCGCGTAAAATTCAAACTCGGCCTGTTTGATAATCCTTATACGGATGAATCGCTCGCCGATACGGTTTTTCGTAATCAGGAACATCGTGATTTGGCTTTGAAAGCCGCGCAACATTCCATTGTTCTGCTGAAAAACGACAAGAATATTCTGCCGCTCAACACCGTAAAAACCATTACGCTGACCGGCAATTTGGCCAACGCCGTTTACACCGGCGGTTATTCCCCTCGGGGAGCGCAAGCAATCAGCGTTTACGAAGCTTTAAAGGAAATATTGGGCGATAAGTTGAAAATCAATTACATAAATACCCAAATTTCCGATCGCTTTTCCATTATCCTGCCTTCTTTTTTGTCGTCCGATACGTCATCGGCAGCCGAAGGTTTGAAAGTGGAATTTTTTAACAATGACGATTTAAGCGGCACGCCGGCTTATACAACAACCGACGCCAACTTGAATCCTTATTGGCATAATTTGAGTCCTGCGCCCGGCATCAGCCCCGAATGTTTTTCGGGGCGTTGGTCGGGTTACATTACCGCGCCGGTTGCGGGCGTTTACGAAATGGATTTCCGAGCCGACGATTATGGCCGGGTTTTCATTGACAATCAAACGTTTCTCGACCATTGGAATGACGAATGGCAAAGTCGCGGCGAACGCAAATCCATCCGTTTGGAGGCAGGACGGAAAATTCCTTTCCGCATAGAGTTTGCCAAATTGACCGACAATGCCGGAATGTGGTTGAAATGGCGCTTGGCTAAGGCCGAAAATTTAAGCCTTTATGCCGATATTACTCGTGCAGCTTCGCAGTCGGATGCCGTGATAGTGGTCATGGGCGAAGCGCAGGAAGAAGTCGGCGAAAGTCGCGACAAGCACAATTTGTATCCCAATGCAATGGATATGAAGATGTTGCAAGCCGCCGCCCAATCGGGTAAGCCGGTTATCACGCTGATGCTTACCGGACGGCCACTCATTTTAACCGAAGTGGCCAAACTGTCCGATGCGCTGTTGCAGGTGTGGTTTGCAGGAGAAGCGATGGGTACGGCCGCAGTTGATATTCTAACCGGCGCTTGCAATCCCTCAGGACGATTGGTAACCTCTTTCCCCGAAAACGAAGGGCAATTGCCGATGTATTATTCTAAAAAACCATCGGCGCACCGCCGCTATATCGACGGCGTGGCCAAACCGCTTTTCCCGTTCGGTTATGGATTGAGCTATTCCGATTTTGAATACCACAATCTGAAAATTACACCCGAAAATCCGACGACGACCGATGATATTCTTGTCGAAATGGATGTTACAAACACAAGTGCAACAGATGGTTACGAAGTGGTGCAACTCTATGTGAGCGATAAAGTGAGTTGTGTGGAAATACCTGAAAAGCAGTTAAAAGGCTTTGTGAAAATTTTTGTGGAAGCGGGCAAAATGGAACACATTACGTTCCGATTGACGCCCGAACATCTTTCGCTCATTAATGCTGCGATGAAGCGCGTGGTCGAACCGGGCGAATTTGAAATCCAAATCGGCGCATCGTCCGAAGATATAAGGTTACAAGAAATTATTAATGTAATATGAATATCTACAAATATATATCAATATTAATTTATTAAATTTTTTATCATGAGAAAAAATCTATTTTTTAAAGTATGGGCAATCTTATTATTGTCTTTTGCGGGCTTGACTAATGCTCATGCCCAGTTTTTGGAAAACACCGACAAGGTGGATATAGTGCAGATTCGTGGCTTCGATGGCGAAAACGTAGGCCTTTGGTATCTTGCCGATATAGGCACAGATACCGATTCTATCGTTTGGAGCCAAGAAGCAACCGACGTTATTAAATGGTATCGTATCCCCGCCGGTGGTGCATCCGATGGAACGGCTGATGTACAGGTTTATTATTACAAAAATGTTGCTACCGGACGTTATCTTTATATAACCGACGATCAACTGACCGAATTGGCCGGCGACGACGGCGAGTGGCCGACAAAACGCGCTTATGCTACTTCAACCTACGGCACTACCGCCAATTACAAATGGTTTGAACGTAATACGAACGCCGATTGGGGCTGGGCAAGCAACCTTCACAGCGCCGCAGCATATTATCCCGACAAACGGGATGGAAACCATTATTTGATTTTATCTGGTATCATCATGATGAAAATTAAAGATAACGGCATTAATGGTGAAGAATTTTTCGGAGTTTACGAACCGAATGCATCAGTAGGTAGTCACGCCGGTGGACTTGGAAACGCTTGGCACGCAACAAAAATTGAGGTTGCAGAAACAAATGTTGCTAACCCCGACTACCGTCTCGACAACTCGCCCTCAGTTGATATTATTCAAATTAAAGGTTTCGATGGCGAAAATGTAGGCAACTGGTATCTGGCAGACCTTGGTATAGAACGCGACTCTATTGCTTGGAGCCAAGAAATAACCGACATTACAAAATGGTATCGCATCCCGGCAGGCGCCGCATTCGATAAGGTACAAGCCTACTACTACAAAAACGTGGAAACAGGACGTTATCTTTATATTAGCGACGAACAACTTGCCGAATTTGCCGGCGACGACGGCGACTGGCCAACGAAACGCGCTTATGCAACAAGCGAAAATGCAAAAACCGCTAATTACAAATGGGTTGAACGTAATACGAACGCCGATTGGGGCTGGGCAAGCAACCTTCACAGCGCCGCAGCATATTATCCCGACAAAAAGGATGGAAACCATTATTTGATTTTATCTGGTATCATCATGATGAAAATTAAAGATAACGGCATTAATGGTGAAAACTTTTACGGAGTTTACGAACCGAATGCATCAGTAGGTAGTCAAGCCGGTGGACTTGGAAACGCTTGGCACGCAACAAAAATTGAGGTTGTAGCAACAGTTGCTAACCCCGACTACATCAGCAATGGTTTGGAATACAGCATCGACCGTCTGAACTTCTTTGCACACGACGGCGGAGAAGATGCTAACGCAGCTTCATACAACGAAGATACCCATACGATTACCTACAACGAAGGATGGCGCCGGGCCGGTTGGAACTGGGAAGCCGAAGACGGTATCGACGTTTCGGGCTACAACCAAGTTTGGATTAAATACGACGCATCGGCTCTTCCCAAAACAGGCGATGGCGAAGATGGCGCAACCAAAATCCAATTCGACGTGGTTTATACCGACGACTCAAATGCAGCCGACGATAACGGTAAAAGCAATGAAGTTCGCTCCAACGACACCGAATACTTCTACAACTTGACGCCGGGCAAAAAAATCAAACGCATTACGCTCAAAAGCGAAGTGGCCGGCAACGTGGTTTTGACCGACGCTTATTTTTATAACAAAGGCGTAGATCCTGTCGATTTGATCGTAACCGACATCACTTGGACGCCGGAAAATCCTGTATTGGGCGATTCCATCTTGTTTAGCGCAACCATTAAAAATCAAAGCGAATTTGCCTCGCCAAATGTGAAACACGGCCTTACGTTCGCGGTAAAAGCGGTAGGTACAGCCGGAAACGGTACGGTGGTCGCTTATAGCGATACGCATCTTACCTCTTTGGCTCCGGACGAAGAAGTTACACTGACGGCTAGCGGTAATCCCGGTAAACTCGACAATGGAAAATGGAAACCCGCTGCGGCAAGAACCTTTATTGTTGTTGTTCAGGTAAACGACCAAAACGACATTGTTGAAACCGATATAACCAACAATTTCTTGGAAAAAGAAATCGTTATAGGCGACCAAAGCGGAATCGACAAAATCGCTATCGGTGAACATGTATTTTATGTCGCCGACAGTAAATTGTATCTGATGAATCTTCCCGCAACAGCAACCGTAAGCGTTTATAACTTACAAGCGCAAAAACTTGGAGATTATCAAGCAAGCGAAGCCGTATCCGGCCTTGCTCTTCCGAAAAATCTTTACATCGTAAGAATTAAAGACGGCGCTCAATCGGCTAACTTGAAAGTCTTGGTTAAATAGGAAATCTATTTTCTTTAACGGCATACGCCTCTGTTTCATGGAGGCGTATGCTTTTTTAACAAAAAACAAATGAAACGCATCTTTCTATTTCTATTTTTAATATTTAATCTTTCATCATTCCTCTTTGCCCAAGGTAATCCGTTTGTACGCGATATTTATACAGCCGATCCTTCGGCTCATCTGTGGGCCGACGGTCGTTTGTATGTTTATCCTTCGCACGATATAGAGCCGCCAAGTGGTTGCGACCGGATGGATAAATACCATGTTTATTCCACCAACGACATGATTCATTGGACAGATCACGGTCAGATTCTCGAAGCCTCACAAGTGCCTTGGGATGTGCCTGTTACCAATGCAAGCTCCAACGCCACTTTTATGTGGGCGCCCGATTGCGCATATAAAAACGGGAAATATTATTTCTATTTTCCGCATCCGGAAGGGCCGACTTGGAACGATACCTGGCGCATCGGTGTGGCAGTGAGCGATTATCCGGCTTCCGATTTTACCATTCTGCCCGAACCGATGAATACAACGGTTTCGTGGTTGGAAAACGGTCAGACGGTTACGGCGCCCGGATTGATCGACCCTTGCGTTTTTATCGACGACGACGGTCGGGCTTACTTCTACATGGGTGGCGGCAACCGCTGCTTCGGCGGCAGATTGAAGGAAAATATGATTGAAATAGAGGGCGAATTGCAAGCAATGACCGGCCTAACGGGTTTTCACGAAGGTGCTTGGATTTTCAAACGAAACGGAATCTATTATCTTACATACGCAGATAACAACGGAGGCGGCAACCAGTTACGATATGCTACAAGTTCCAATCCCTTAGGGCCTTGGTCGCATAAAGGTGTTTACCTGACTCCCACCACAAGCGATACAAGTCATGGTTCGGTCGTGGAGTACAACGGTCAATGGTGGGCTTTGTATCATACCGCCGACCTTTCCGGTACGGGCTTGTTACGCAGTATTTGTGTCGATTCTCTGTTTTTCAATTCGGATGGAACAATTCAAATCGTAAAGCAAACCAAAGACCAGGGAACGCCTTACAAAGGTGTGTTGCCGACTGTTCCGGGCAACATCGAAGCGGAAGATTATAACGACGGCGGAAAAGGAATCGCTTATTGGGATGCCACCGAAGGAAACGCTTCTCTCGAATATCGCCTCAACGAAGATGTGGACATCGCTCGATACAAGCAAAAAAATATGTATTACGTTACCTCAATGGCATCGAACGAATATATCAACTACTCCTTCAATGTCTTACACGACGACATTTACACCATTAACTTTCTTATAGGAACGCCACAAAGCGGACAAATGCAAAAATTTTATCTGGAATTTGATTACACCAAAACATCCAATCCGAAGCGATACGATGTTGCCTACACGCCTCTTTCCGCTTTGGGAACGGTTAGCGTGCCGAACGTCTCTCTGACAAAAGGCGTACACACCATGCGTTTCATCCCGCAGGGAAATATGAATTTCGACAAATTTACTTTTGTCGGTGCAAGCTCGACTATTGAAATGCCCCAAACCAAGGCGGCTGTTGTTTTTCCCAATCCTCCAAGCGACGGCATTTTTCGCGTTGCCGGTATTGAAATGAATACACAGGCAAGCGTTTCGGATATAAACGGAAAAATCATCTTAAAAAAGACACTGAATCCTCAAAATAATACATTAGATTTGTCGGCCAATGTTGCGGGAATCTATTTTCTGCAACTGAAAACCAAGGATAAAATATTTACTGCTAAATTGATACGCAAATGATATCTTTCAGACATTTACTTTGTCTTTTCTGTTTAATGACAGTGTTCTGCAATGGGCAAACCAAGAACTACGATTCCTATAAAGGATTAGTTATGACCGGTTATCAGGGATGGTTCAGTTGCCCCGGCGATGGCTCCGAACGGGGATGGTATCATTGGTGGGGACGGGATGGCAAATTTCGCCCCGGAAGTTGCAAAATTGATATGTGGCCGGATGTTTCGGAATACGAAAAAACCTACAAAACCGAATTTGTTTTTGCCGATGGCCGTCCTGCTTATGTGATGAGCGAATGGGATGAATCGACCGTGAAAACGCATTTCCGTTGGATGCGCGAGTACGACATCGACGGCGCTTTCGTACAGCGTTTTGTGGCGGAAATCAAACGCCCGGCCAGTTATCGTCAGTTGAATAAAGTTTGGCATTCGGCCATCAATGCGGCCAATGCCAACAACCGGGCAATCAGCATTATGTACGATTTGAGCGGGATGCTTCCGGGCGATGAGCAATTGGCTTTTGCGGATATTGATTCCATTGCAGCCCAATACGATATTTTTGCCCGTATCAACAATCCTTCTTATCTTTTTCATAATGGAAAACCCTTGGTGGCTGTTTG
>JAISWY010000362.1 GCA_031270925.1 Candidatus Symbiothrix sp. | reverse complement strand
TCTTTCTTTCGCATTCTGGAAAGACGGCACTCATACGGATTGGGATAACAATGTATCTCCCGCCAAAAGTACGCGCACACACGGTCGCCGCCTGATTACCGCCGACCCGAATACTTGGACTCGGATTCCCGCTTGCGGTTGGCTTGATAATGGAAAAGTAACAAGCGCAGGTACTACCACGTTTTATTGGTCTTCAACAATCAATCCTGAAAATCAAGCGCAAGCAATGCGTTATTTGATGGGAACGAATTGCAGGATTGAAGGCAGCGGCACTTTTGCTTTCGCTCGCCCTGTGCGTTGTGTGGCAGACAAAACATTGGAAGGAATCCCCGATTTCACAAGCAATTCAACAGTCGGTGTTGATGCCAATCTGCAATCGAATATGGTGCTACAACAAAATGCTAGGTTCAAAGTTTCGGGCGCAGGTACGCCTTCGGAACAAATCCGTGTGCAAACAAGTTGGGAAAATATACCCCACGATGTAACGGTCGATGCAGAAAGTCGTTGGAATGTTGATTTGAATATTCCGTCAGCGACAAATACGCCGCAAACCATTAAAGTTCAAGGAAAAACGACCGCTGTTTTCGACAATATTCTTATTGGCGAAGTGTGGTTGTGCAGCGGTCAGTCGAATATGCGCTGGAGCCTCAAAGATTGCGAAAACGGCGCCGAAGAAACGGCCTATTCCACCAATCCGAATATTCGCCTGTTGCATATAGTAGGCGATTCGTCTTCCGTAAAAAAGCAGGCGATTACCGAAAAATGGAAATTATGCACACCGACGAATACGGAAAATTTCAGTGCGGTAGCTTATTTCTTTGCACGGGAAATTCAGAAACGATTTGACAATATTCCCGTCGGATTGATTAGCGCATCCGTAGGTGGAACCGCCATCGAACTATGGATGGAACAAACTTGGATGGATGCAGATCCTGATGTGAAAGCTGCCGCACAAGCCCATACAACAGGACACGGCAATGGTTACGCCAAAGCCGGCGTGTATTACAACTACATGATTTATCCGTTGAATAATATTCCCATCGGCGGCGCATTATGGTATCAAGGCGAAAACAATCAAGGTTCGCCGTATATTTACGAAAAATATTTGCAGACTTTAGTAAACGGTTGGCGAAATCATTGGAACAGCCAATTTCCGTTTTATATCGCACAAGTCGCACCTTACAAAAGTCAGGGAAGCTATCCGACCAATTATTCCAATCCCGCGTTGCGTTTTGTGCAGACCAAAGCATCGGAATCAATCGCACTTTCGGGCATCGAAGTGAATGATGATATTGTGGGCGACGTTACCAATATTCATCCGAAAAACAAACAGGATGTGGGCTTGCGTTTGGCTTATTTGGCTCTTTCGGAAAAATACGGGAAAAGTCAGTACAACGCTTTCCGTTGCCCGATTTACGACAGTTTTTCGGTTAGCGGAAATAAGCTGACCGTGCAATTCAAATATGCCGAAGCAGGGTTGAAAACATCTGATAATGCAGCTCCTGCTTTGTTTGAGATTTGCGGCGCTGACCACGTGTTTTATCCGGCAAATGCGCTTATAAATGGTTCTGCGGTGGAATTGACAAGTCCGAATGTTGCCGTTCCGGTAGCGGCGCGAATGGGCTGGAGTTATACGAATGTTACCAATTTGCGGAGTGTTAACAATCTGCCTGTCAGTGTTTTCAGAACTTATGATTGGACGGATACTACCGAAGAGGCGCAATGAAAAACAAGATGTGTAACATAGCGCTGCTATTTGTCCTTGCAGGATGGATGGTGTGTGCTAAGCCGACTCGCTCCACGGTCGAAGTCATCCCGTTCGGATGTACTTCGGCCGGCGATTCGGTTCATCTTTTCCGGCTGACCAATCCTTCCGGCGCTTCGATGGAAGTGATCGATTACGGTTGCCGGATAGTAAGCCTGCGCGTGCCGGACAAAAACGGCCAATTAGACGATGTCGTTCTCGGTTACGACGATATACAAGGTTACGAGTTCGGCAAAGAACGCTATTTCGGCGCATTGCTCGGCAGGTATGCCAATCGCATCGCCAACGGCAAATTTCGTATTGATAGCATTGAATATCAATTGCCCATCAACGAAAATCCTAACGGACATCCTTGCCATTTGCACGGCGGCGAAAAAGGCTTCGATCGTGTGATGTGGAATACCGAAACCTTCCAAAACCAAGATACGGTCGGCATTGTTTTCTCACGATTAAGTCCCGACGGCGAAGAAGGCTACCCCGGAAACCTCTACTGCACAGTGAAATACACTTGGCTGCCCGATAACACTTGGCGCATCGAATATGCCGCCGAAACCGACAAACCTACGATTGTAAATCTGTCGCAACATTGCTACTTCAATTTGAAAGGCGAGAATTTGGGAACCGTTCTCGACAATTTTCTTACGGTTTATGCCGATTCCATCACGCCCAACAATGAAGGCTACGTTCCGAAAGGTGAGATAGTTGCAGTGGAAAATACGCCGCTCGATTTCCGAAAGCCGCATACTTTTTTGGAACGCATCGACCAAGCCAACGAACATATAAAAATCATGGGCGGCTATTCGGCTAACTGGGTTTTGAATAACCAATCGGGCGAATTGGCAAAAGCGGCTGTTTTATATGAACCGCAATCGGGTCGCAGCATCGAAGTTTATACCACCGAGCCGGGCATTTTGATTTATACCGGTCGCGGACTTTCCGAGCAAATCATCGGCAAGAAAGGCAAGCCGCTCGCAGCTTATAACGGCTTGATACTCGAAACGATACATTATCCCGATACGCCAAATCATGCGAATTTTCCATCCTGCGTTGTGCGGCCGGGGAAAGCCTATCGCTCGGTTACGGAGTTCCGGTGGAGATAGTTATCCCGAAAGCCCTTCAGCGTCATCTGCTACCCAATAATGCGACAATCAAATTGCACCGTACTTACAACAATAGCGCCTCAAAAAAAGATTTAGCCGTTTCATGTTATATTTTCGGCCTTGCTCCGTTATTAATATGTATATGTACTTAGAGCAATTCAAAAAAGAAATCATTCCGCTCCGGCAAAAGCTTTTGGCATTTTCGCTCAAAATGCTTGAAAATAAGGACGATGCCGAAGATGCCGTTCAGGAAGCTTTCCTGAAATTGTGGAATATTCGCGGACAGTTGCAAACAATCGAAGAGCCGGATGCGTTTGCCATGCAAACCGCCAAGAATATCTGTATTGATAAGCTCCGAAGCCGGAAAGATACGGTGGATGTTTCCGATATTTATATGGAAGTCGCCGGAAACAATCCGCATAAGGAAGTGGAAAACGCCGATGCTGTCGCCATCATCCGCCGGATTATCGAAAATTTGCCCGAATTGCAAAGACTGATTATCCGTATGAGAGACATTGAAGATTACGAGCTTTCGGAAATCGCAGAGATTATGGGAACGCAAATCGCCGCCGTTACCATGAATTTATCGCGGGCGCGGAAAAAAGTACGAGAACGTTTTCTGAAAGCAATGAATTATAAAATGTAAATTAATGATTAGAATATGAATAATTTAATTGAAAAATATTTTGAAGGTTCAACTTCTTTGGATGACGAACAACGCTTACGGGATTACTTCCAAAACGACGCCGTTGCGGAAGAATGGAAAATCTATCAACCAATGTTTCAATACTTTTCTTCGGAGAGAAAGCTGATAATTCCACCGCGTCGTAATGTGTTTGTTAATAACCGTTTACGTTGGATTTCCATCGCGGCAAGCTTGTTGCTTTTGTTGGGTGGATATTTTGTCTATGCATCGCAACATTCGCCGGATATTTCGCAAATCTATATCGACGGGGAAAAATACACCGACGTCCGTATGATCGGAACGGAAACCGTGAGAACTTTGGAAAGTTTGGCGGAAACCAACAACGATATTCTGTCGTCGCAAATCGAAGCATTGAATATTTTTTTGGATAACAATTAAAAACGAAGATATGAAAGCATTCAAAAAATGGACCGCGTTGTGGCTCTTTTTGTCCGTCTGTTTCGGCGTTTCGGCGCAAAAAGGCCTGCATATCGACTCTATTTTCCGCGATTACGGGAAACGGGAAGGTTCTACGTTGATTGAATTGGCGAAGGATGTATTGGGCAATCATACGAAAATCAACCGTTATAAAAGTCTGATTGCCGTTTCCGATTCACTCATGTTCGAAAGAACACGCCAAGCTGTGAAAGCCGATTTTATAGACCATGGCTCGTATGGAAACCGTGTGATTTTCAAAGAATCGCTGAAAGACGGCCAATTGGTGGATGCGGCTTATTGCTTGGGAAAAGCCAAAGAATCAGCCGATTACGAATATATCTTGTTTTCGGTCAAAAAGCAACAAATGACATTAATTTACTTGCGGGGCAAGTTTCCGCCTTTGCAATTATACAACGAGTTAGAGCAATTGAAAAATTTATTTATTGAAGTCAATAACAAACGAATCAAATTATAATCATCATGAAAAAAAATCTATTTATTATTCTTTGTGGATATTTATTTATCTTGCCTGTTATGGCACAAAGTGATGACAATGAAGTAATTATAGATGAAAGTTGCAGTCTTGTCATATCCAACGGCGTGTCTTATAATTTCATCTTCAATTGGAAGAAACTTCCAACCGAATCGCATTGGACGGGCTGTGGCTTTGCTTTTTCCGATTTAAGAAACTTGACCGACGCCAATTTGAATTTGAGCCGTTCATATTCCGTAGTCTTGAATTTGGGCGATTTCATTCTTCCTTTCAACCGGCATTGGTTGTTCGCCGTGGGCTGGGGATTCGATTGGAGCCGTTATCATTTCCGCGGAAATATCGCCTTGCAGGAAACCGGCGGAATCACGCAATTTGTTCCCGACCCTGAAAACCGCGATTATCAAGACAGTAAATTGCTTGTTTATTATGCCACAATTCCTCTTTTGCTGGAATATCAAACAAAAGTGAAAAACAATACGTTTTTCATTTATGGCGGTGTGGAAGGCTTAATAAAGTTATATTCCAAGTCGCGAGCCGAAATAAAAACGTTGGGCGGAATCCAAAAAACCGATTACCGGGATTTAAATCTCCTGCCGTTGAATTTCCGTTTTACTTTACGCGCCGGCTTCGACGATTTCAGCATTTTCGGATATTACCAGCCTTATTCTCCGTTTGAAAAGGATAAAGGGCCGGAAGTAAATCCTTGTGGCTTGGGTTTGATGCTGAATTTTTGACAATCAAATAGGATGGGGCAGGCGAAGCTTGCCCCTATTGTATTTCCGTTAAATTCGAGCGACTTGCACCCAAAACTTAAATTCGCCCAAATCCAATTCCGTGCCTTCCGTCAAATCGGTTAATTCGATGTTTGCAGCAAGCACTTGATTGGCGATATAGGCTTTGTATTTTTTTACTGCTTCGTTGATTTTTTCATCCGATTGAAGAGTTACGTTGATTTTATCCGTAATTTCGTAACCGTTTGATTTTCGAATGTTTTGAATACGGTTTACCAATTCGCGGGCGATGCCTTCCTGCCGCAAATCGTCGGTAATCGTAATATCCAGTGCTACTGTGAGATTGCCTTCGTTAGCGACTAACCAGCCCGGAATATCTTCGGAAATAATTTCCACATCGGCGGTTGTGATTTCGGCGGTTTGTCCGGCAACCGCGATTTCCAATTGTCCGACTTGTTCCAGTTTCAGGATTTCTTGCTGCGGCAATGCGGTAATGGCGGCGGCCAAGTCTTTCATTATCTTGCCGTAACGCGGGCCTAATTTTTTGAAATCGGGTTTGATTTTTTTGACTAAAATACCGGCAGCATTGTCCACGTAATGGATGGATTTGATATTCACTTCGTTCAAAATCAGCGATTGAACAGCTTCGATCGCTGATTTTTGATGCTCGTCCGAAACCGGAATCATGATGGACGAGAGTGGTTGGCGCACTTTGATATTGACTTTCCTGCGCAAAGCCAAAACCATGGAGGAAATATCTTGGGCGATTTGCATTCGTTCTTCCAAGTCCTTGTCGATCAGGGATTCGTCGGCAATGGGGAAATCGGCCAAGTGAACAGATATACCCTCAATCTCCTTTGCGGGGTTTATCAAATCGCAATACAATTTATCGGCATAAAACGGCGCAATCGGAGCCATGAGTTGTGCAACGATTTTCAGACAAGTATAAAGTGTTTGATAAGCTGAAAGTTTATCGACATTCATTTCGCCACCCCAGAAACGTTTGCGGTTGAGGCGAACATACCAGTTGCTCAAATTATCGTTTACAAAATCGTTGATGGCGCGGCCGGCGCGGGTGGGTTCGTAGTCGGCGAATTGTTCGTCCACTTCCTTAATCAGAGAGTTTAACAGCGACAGTATCCATCGGTCGATTTCCGGTCGTTCGTTGAAAGGAACAGCCGGTTCGGAGCCGTCGAAGCCATCGACATTGGCATACAAAGCGAAAAACGAATAAGTATTATATAAGGTGCCGAAAAACTTGCGACGAGCTTCTTCCACGCCTTCTGTGTCGAATTTGAGGTTGTCCCAAGGCGAGGCGTTGGTAACCATATACCAGCGCAAAGGGTCGGAGCCGAATTTTTCGATAGTTGCAAACGGATCGACCGCATTGCCCAAACGCTTCGACATTTTGTTGCCGTTTTTGTCGAGTACCAATCCTGTCGAAACCACGTTTTTGAACGCGACCGATTTTTTGACCATAGCGCTGATGGCGTGCAGAGTAAAAAACCAGCCGCGGGTTTGATCTACACCTTCGGAGATGAAATCGGCGGGGTAGATTGCTTGGAAGTTTGTTTTGTTATTCATATTTTTGTTATTTTATATGCTATTTTTATCCAAAACAAAAGTCAATAAAAACAAGCCGATTGCACCTGCGCCAATCCAAATTGCCGCCGAAAGAATGTGAATTATTTTCACAATTTGATAGCCCCTTCTTGAAAGTTTCTTTTTTTGTCTTTTTTCTGTTTTCATTTTATTTTCTATTTAAAAGTTATTCATTTTCAAACGGATAATGCACCTGAGCAAAGGGCATTGCGCCGCTGTCGAACCGCTTTTTTTGTTTATTCATCAAGCATCAGCGCTTTTTGCGCTTTGAGTTTTTTCAGTTGCTCGCGTTG
>JAISWY010000057.1 GCA_031270925.1 Candidatus Symbiothrix sp. | reverse complement strand
AATCAGATTTCTCGACTTTGCTCCGCTCGACATGATGTGCTTCCATGGTGAGTGATGGGGGAACAGTCTGTCTTTGCGTTCCTTGCGTATTTTCTTTACGAACTTTGCGGTAAAAAATATTTAACCGCAAGGGACGCAAAGGTTTCGCAAAGAACGCTAGTTTTAATAAAGGCTTCACTTCTACTTAACACAGGGGTTTACAACTTTTGTTTTACAACTTTCTTTCAAAGTGCAACCTTCACAAGCTGTAGAAACATTGTCGTTTTTCCCAAAAAACTGTTTAACGGCAGCTATTATCGCAATCACCACCGCCAAACCAACTATCATATAAACAATTATGTCTTGCATTATTAAGTGAATAATATCCCGATTTGATACACGGCAAAGGCGACTATCCACGCCAAGGCAGTAGTATAAATCATCGTGAAAATCGCCCACAACCAGCCGGCCTCTTTTTTGATGGCCGCAATTACCGCAATACACGGGAAATAAATGAGTATAAACAACATAAATCCATAAGCGACCAAGGGATTGAATACTTTTTGTCCTATTTTTTCACCGGAAATATAAGTTTGTTCTTGTAATTTGTTAATCAAAAAAGAAGAATGCTCGTCGGCATCCAAGTCGGCTTGATACAATACGCCCATTGAACTGACAACAATTTCTTTCGCTCCCATACCGGTCAAAATGCTGACGCCCATTTTCCAATCGAAGCCGAGGGGACGAATTACCGGTTCGATGAAACGCCCAAACTGTCCGATATAAGACCTTTCCTTATGTCCCGCTACTTGTTCTATTTCCGTAAGATTTTCCGTTTCTGCCGGTCTTGGAAAATAACCCAAAGCCCAAATCAAAATAGAAGCCACAAGGATAATTGTTCCCATTTTCTTCAAATATTGTTGCCCTTTATGCCATGTATGCATACTTGTGTTGCGGAATGTCGGAATCCGGTAAGGCGGCAATTCCATCACAAACGGCACTTCTTTCTTTGAAAACGCTATTTTGTTCATCACAAGAGCGACCAACACCGCTAAAATCATTCCAATAATATAAATCGAAAACAAAACCAAACCTTGATTTTTCGGGAAGAAAGCCGAAACCAACAGAACATACACCGGCAATCGCGCACTACACGACATACACGGCGTGATAATCATCGTCAAAATCCGATCTTTGCGATTTTCGAGCGTGCGTGTGGCCATTATAGCAGGAACATTACATCCGAATCCCATAACCAAGGGAATAAACGATTTACCGTGCAAACCGATTTTGTGCATCAATTTATCCATCATAAACGCCGCACGCGCCATATAGCCGGTATCTTCCATCAATGAAATAAAGAAAAACAAGATAAGAATATTCGGAAGAAAAACAATCACGCCACCTACGCCCGCAATAATTCCATCCACAATCAAATCGTGTAATGCACCGTCGCTCATCGTGTTCGACACCCAATTGCCGAACCATGCCACACCAGCCTCAATCCAATCCATCGGATACGAACCGAGTGTAAAAGTAACTTGAAACATTCCCCACATAAAGAACAGGAAAACCGGGAAGCCGAGCCAACGATGTGTTAAAACATCATCTAATTCACGAACTTTTCGCTGAGGTTTTTCCTGTAGTTCATGATAGGTTTCTTTCAACGCGCCGGCGATAAAACCATATTTAGCATCGGTAATAATAGTTTCCGACTTTTCACCGTATTCCTTTTCCAATAAGGCTGTTTCGCGATCGGCTAAATTTTTTATATTTAAATAATTAGCACAACTTTCGAGCAATTGCAAAGTAGTTCCATCGGTTTCCAAGAGTTTGATTGCAATGTAGCGTGAAGAAAATTTATCCGTAATAGACGGATTTTTCCAAACCTCGACTTGCAAATGTTCGATAGCATCTTCAATTAAATTTCCATAGTTGATATGAATGTGGCGCACCGTCGGATCACGGTCTTCATAGACTTCAATGATTTTATCGAACAGCATGTCGATACCTTTTCCGCGCGAAGCAATCGTCGGAATAATCGGAATGCCAATCATTGCGCCAAGTTCCTTGTAATTGAAATCGACATTTTTCTTTTCGAGTTCGTCGTACATATTCAACGCAACAACTACTTTGATATTCATATCAATTAATTGTGTCGTCAAAAACAAATTACGTTCGAGATTAGAAGCGTCCACCACATTAACCACAATATCGGGTTTCCGTTCCGCAATATGACGGCGTACAAACAACTCTTCGGGCGAATATTCGGTAATGGAATAGGTACCGGGAAGATCAAAAACCTTGAAAGTATAACCGTTTCGCTTCACTTCGCCTTCTTTAGAATCAACCGTAACGCCGCCGTAATTACCCACACGCTCATGCGAACCGGAAGCATGGTTGAACAAAGTCGTTTTCCCACTGTTCGGATTACCCACCAAAGCTACATTGATAATTTTTTCTTCACCGGAAGAAGAAACTCGTTGAATGTTATGTTCAATTATTCCGGCAAAAGGCGCTTCGAAATTATCGGCCTCACCCAATGGAAGCACTTCCACCAATTCGGCCTCGCTGTGGCGCAATGACACTTTGTAACCCATGATTTCGTATTCGACCGGATCTTGCAGCGGCGCATGTTTCACAACCGATACTTTTTTACCCTTCACAAATCCCATTTCGGTAATCCGTTTGCGAAACGCCCCGTGTCCCAATACTTTGACAATGACGGCTTCTTCGCCTGTCTTCAAATCGGAAAGATATAAGTTATTATTCATTTCCTTAAACAATTCAAGCACAAAGATAAAAAGTAAAATTGAAATATGCTATCACTATTTTTGGGGATTTTTTTGATATTATTAGCTAAAAGTTATTAAAATATAAACCTCCATGACAGCTTGGCGTCAAGCAATGCTGCCAACAATCAAATCGGGATAACATTTTTAGGGATTACGAAAGATCCAACATTTTTTGAATCGGCTTTACCGCTTTCCGAATTGTTTCCTCATCCACAAAAATTTCGGGAGACTCATTTTTCAAACAGCTGTAAAGTTTCTCCAAAGTATTCAATTTCATAAAACTACATTCATTACAAGCACAAGTACTATCGTTTGGCGGCGCAGGAATAAATGTTTTATTGGGATTTTTTTTCTGCATTTCATGCAAAATTCCCGATTCAGTAGCCACAATAAACTGTTTGTTTTCCAATTGAGTAGCACATTTCAATAAAAATGCAGTCGAACCGACATGATCGGCTATTTTCAAAATAACGGATTTACATTCGGGATGCGCCAAAACCAAAGCGTCGGGATGCGCCCGTTTCAATTCTAAAATTTTTTCCAACGAAAATTGTTCGTGTACATGACATGCACCATCCCACAAAACCATATTTCGACCGGTAACGCTATTGATATAATTTCCCAGATTTTTGTCCGGCCCGAAAATAATCTTCGTTTCAGGCGGAAAACTCTCCACAATTTGGCGGGCATTGGTGGAAGTTACCACCACGTCGGTCAAAGTTTTTATGGCAGCAGTCGTATTTACATAAGAAATAACTGTGTGATCGGGATATTTTTCAACAAATTCCTTGAACTGATCATACGGACAACTATCGGCCAACGAGCAACCGGCATTCCAATCGGGAATAAACACCCGTTTCTGCGGAGAAAGGATTTTCGCTGTCTCGGCCATAAAATGCACACCGCAAAGCACAATTACATCGGCGTCGGTTTTCGCCGCCCATTGCGCCAAAGCCAGACTGTCACCCACAAAATCGGCAATGTCCTGAATTTCCCCCAGCTGGTAATAGTGCGCTAAAATGATTGCATTTTTTTCTTTTTTCAATGCTTTAATTGATTGAATTAAAGCCATTTTATCCGAATCGGCAAGCCTGTTCTTCCGTCTATTTGAAATTGTTTCCATTTAAAAAGTTATTGACCATTGTTTTTAAAATAATATTTATTTAAAATTTAAATTTAAAAGAAATATTGATGATTATACCCTGTTGATAATAGGGATAACTATTTGTTAAAATTCTTGTATTTGAAGTTATCAAATACAGGGATTTTTTTTTGAGTGATTTATCAACATTCCATTTTTTTTCTAAGAACGCGTCAACGAACGATTTAGTTTTTTAATTAACCTTTCGTTAATAAACTGCAAAGTTAATAACTTTCGCTTGGAGTTATTAGTATTTTGTAAAAAAATAGCGGTATAATTTGCTTAGAATATTTGATTTCTTTTGAAACGGATTTCTGAAAAAAAAATATAAGGCTGATGATCGCTTGTTATTTACTTTTTTGTTATCAAAACTTATCAACATATTTTATGTGTTCGGAACTGATAAGTCAGGTTCTAACGCATAAAGCGCGTTTTGTTGCCAATACCGGAAAAATACTCTATCTTTGTGTTCTAAATAGAAAAAAGATTAATAAAATGAAACGAAAAGCAATTCTGAGCATTTCCTGTTTTTTTGCCTTGTTGTTTTCGGGAAACATGGCAGCTCAAAAACTTACGACCGATAATATTGCGCTAATCAACGATGAGCTTGTTTTTACCGTGCAACTGCCGACTGTTTTTAATCAAGCGGAAATTTACCATCGCGTACATCATTTTCTTGATAATGATTTGCAGCCATATTCCGGTGGTTTTCTTAAGGATACAGTCAGTGAAACCCGTTGTAAGATAACCGATTATCTTGAAGTCAGTGCGAATATGTTTAGTATATTTGCGTGGTATATGAGTTATGATTTATCAATAGAATATGTTGATAGCTTGTGTGTAATTCATTTCGGATACATCCGGTTTATGGAAAAGGAATATTTCGAGAGCAAGGAATTGTGGCAAAAAAGTTCGCACAACCGTCAATTGAATATGCCTGAATATAGTGGCAAAGATATTTTTATTGACAAATCATTTAACGAGTTGATGATTCGTAAAGCTTCTGCTAAAACAGCTAATGCGGCTCTTAACCGGTTTAATGCGATTATAGCCGGGATTAAGAATAATTTGAACCGGATTGTTTTTGAGCAGTAATTGAGGCGGGGCTTGCACTGAACCAAGGTTTTTGTCCGGCGAGTTATGTCCATCCTGAAATATCTTTTGAGTCACCTGCAAACCCCAGTGTTTAGCAGAGGCGACAGACCGTAGGTCTGAATAAGAATAACCCCCAATGAAGCGAAGCGATTGGGGGGGTGCAAGAAAAACATCGACCTCCTCAACCCGCAGGGTTGAATATCCGAACTAAATCACTATCTTAGCCCGATTAATCAACTTGTTAATAGATATATTCAACCCACTTCGGGGTTGAGGGGAGAGTGGTTGTTTCTCGCACCCCCAATCGCTTCGCTTCATTGGGGGTTATTAACATTCAGACCTGCGGTCTGTCGCCTCTGCTTAACACTGGGGTCTGCAACTGAGCCTGTCTTTTTTTATAGTCGGGAGTTGTAATTCAAAAAAAACCCCCTCCGGGGCGAGCCAAAATCGAAATACAAATGTTTTTTCCATTCAAGATGCATCTTTCCGGGAATATGGATTTGGTGCGACAATGATTATAATCAGATAATATTATTGTAGAGACGCTGCACGCAACGTCTCTACAATAATGAATTAGCCCTGTATCATTTAAATCTTAACGATTTTCCTCACTACTATTCCTTGCCGGGTGACGACGCGCAGCAGGTAGTGTCCCTTCGGACAGCCGCTGATTGAAATTTCAACATCGGGAGCATCGAATGATTTTTTGAACAGCATTTTGCCCATCAAATCAATCACCTCTACTGTCTGTATCGTTTCGTCGCTTGCAATTCTTATCCAATCTTTGGCAGGATTGGGATACACCTGTAGAGGCGTTGTGCGCAACGTTTCTACAACGTCGATGCCCGTTCCGTCAAAAGAATAAGGAATCGTTATCTCTTTCCAAATATTGGAACCGTCCACTGTCGTTGCCCGCACCGTAACCGTAGCGCCGTCTGTCGCCAGACCCGTTGCTGTCAATAAGCCCTGCTGATTGATATAAGCATATTCCGAACCTCCGGTTACCAGCCAGTTCACGATCTTGTAATCGGCAGCGACGGGGAAGATTTCGGCGTACAAATGCAATTCGGACTGTTCCTGCGAAAGGCTAAGCTCCTCTTCCAAGGCCAGAATGTTCAGCGATTGCGCCGGCGTGACGTCCTGCGCATTGACTACGCTGACGGCATTGGAACGTCCGGTAACAAGCTCGTCGGCAGTAGCGCGGAACAAAGGCGCAGTACGCAAAACGGTTTCGTCCGTCCAAGTCGTGCTGTACGTCTGGTCGTATTCGATGGCGTAATAGAACAATCCGTCGGGTGGCGTGAGGTCGGTGTAGGAGTTGACGTTCCCCGAAACTTCAGTCAACAGCGAAAGGCTTTCGGGCGATGCGCCGCGATAGACACGATAGCTTTCAATCACGCCGCCTTCATACTGCGTCCACATCAGGTTGATGGCGGCGCCTACGCCCTTGTTGAGCATCAGGTGCGTGCTGCGGTGCGGAACGCTCGGTGCGCTTGCAACACCATACGCCGTGTTGCAGGCAATGCGGTAACGCGAAGTCGTAATCTGCGGATTGGAGGCCAAATCAATAAATTCGCCAGCGCCGGGCGATACGCTGCCTATCAAGTCAAACCGGTTGTAACGGCTACCTTCCCTGTAAACCAGTATTTCGGTAAGGTCGGAAGTCAGGTTTGCATTGTCCTTGTCCCAGACGATTTTGTTTTTTCCGGTAACGGCGTCGATGTTGACGAGCGATATTTTCGGCGTAGCTATGCCGCCTTTCATTTCCACGATTTGACGGTAGCTCTGTTCTCCGCAAACGGCGTCGGCGACAACAATTTCAATCCATTGCTCCGCAGGAGTCGCGTTTTGGAACGTTACCACAGCCTCGCGCGTACCTTCGCGGCGTTGAATCGTGATGCCGGCATTGGACGTGCGGAAAGCGTAATTCGCCGAAGGACGGGTAATGACGTCGGGCAACTGAAATTCGACCGGAACGTCTTTGAACGCCACCGCGGGCAGGCTGAACGAAAGGTCGGTCGCCTGAATCATAATGTAGGCCGAAGCCGTTTTACCGTTGACGGTCGCCGTTACGTTTTTCACGCCTGCGGACGTCCATTGCACGGTGTGCTTTTTGTCTGACATGCTGCTCAGGACGCTTCCGCCGTCCCAGTTCCAGTTGACCGTTCCGCTTTCCGTCCCCTTGTATTCCACCGTAACGGGGAAATCGGTGCAGGATTCGGCAGGCAGGTCGATGCTGACCACGCTTTCGATTTTGACGGTCAAGGGTGCGGACATCGGCGAATGAACATTCCAA
>JAISWY010000019.1 GCA_031270925.1 Candidatus Symbiothrix sp. | reverse complement strand
CATCAGCACATCGACACATCAGCACATCGGCACATCAGCACATCGACACATCAGCACATCGGCACATCAAACACATCAACACATCAGCACATCAAACGCATCAGCACATCATCACATCGACACATCATCACATCAACACATCAACACATTATCCTCCCACTCCTCTATCAACTCTTTTTTGCTCAACAAATAATCAATATCGTCCAAGCCGTTAAGCAGGCATTCTTTTTTATAAGCATTGATTTCAAACTGTTCGGATTTTCCGGTAGTATTGTTAGTTATGCTTTGATTTTCCAAATCAACGGTTAACGTCGCTTTCGCGTCTTTATTTACGGATTCAAAGATTTCCGCTAAAAATTCCGGCGAAACAACAACAGGAAGTACGCCGTTATTCAAGGCATTATTACGAAAAATATCGGCAAAGAAGCTCGAAACCACAACTTTAAAACCGTATCCGGCAATTGCCCATGCTGCATGTTCGCGGCTCGAACCGCTGCCGAAGTTCTTGCCGGCAACAAGTATTTGTCCGCTGTAAGCCGGGTTATTCAATACAAAATTCGGAATCGGCTGATTCTTGCTGTCGTAACGCCAATCGCGAAAGAGCTTATCGCCAAAACCGTCTTTTGAAGTCGCTTTCAGGAAGCGAGCCGGTATAATTTGGTCGGTATCTACATTCTCTATCGGAAGCGGAACAACAGGACTTACAATTTTTTCAAAATTTTCCATATTTCTCCATAAATCGTTTGTTAATAAAATTCTTTTAAATATTGTAACCTTCAAAGAATAAACCCATGTTATCTGTGTTCTAAGAGTTGCGAGGGTCGGTTATGCGCCCGGTTACGGCGGCGGCGGCGGCAACGAGCGGTCCGGCTAATATCGTTCGCGCGCCGGGTCCCTGGCGTCCCTCAAAATTCCGGTTCGATGTGCTGACGGCGTATTTTCCTGCCGGAACTTTATCGTCGTTCATTGCCAGACATGCCGAACAGCCGGGCTGACGGAGCGCAAAACCGGCTTCCTGCAATATCCTGTCCAGACCTTCTTCTTCTATCTGCCGACGCACTTTCCAGCTACCGGGGACAAGCCACGCCGTTACGTTATCCGCTTTCTTTTTTCCTTTCACAAAGTTGGCAAATACGCGGAAATCTCCAATACGACCGTTGGTACAACTGCCCAAAAAGACATAATCAATCGCTTTTCCCTCCAATTTTTCGCCGGGTTTGAAACCCATGTAATCCATTGATTTCTGGAAAGAAATACGTCCCGCTTCGTCCACTTCCTCCAAGGTCGGAATCGACTCTTTTATGCCCATTCCCATTCCGGGATTGGTTCCATACGTTATCATCGGTTGAATTTCGGCGGCGTCAAACACATATTCCCTGTCGAAAACAGCGTTTCCGTCCGATTTCAGGGTTTTCCAGTAGGCGAGTTTCCTGTCCCATTCTTCGCCTTTGGGGGCAAATTCGCGTCCTTTTACATAATTGAAGGTGGTTTCGTCGGGCGCTATCATACCGCCGCGCGCGCCCATTTCGATACTCAGGTTACAAACCGTCATGCGTTCTTCCATCGACATATTGCGGATAGCTTCGCCGGCATATTCCACAAAATAACCGGTAGCGCCGCCTGTTGTCAACGTTGAAATCATGTAAAGCGCCAAATCTTTGGCGGTAACGCCTTCGTTCAACTTTCCGTCGAAGGTGATGCGCATCGTCTTAGGACGTGTTTGCAAAATACACTGCGTAGCAAGCGTCATTTCCACCTCGCTTGTGCCGATACCGAAAGCAATGGCTCCGAAAGCGCCGTGCGTCGATGTATGGCTGTCGCCGCAAACAATGGTCATTCCGGGTTGCGTAAATCCGTTTTCGGGACCGATAATATGTACAACGCCGTTGTTAGCATGTCCGAGCGGAAAATACAACGGCATTTTGAAGTCTGCGGCATTTTTTGCGAAAGTGTCCAACTGATTGCGGGAAACCGGATCCTGTACCGGTAAATGTTGGTTGATGGTCGGCGTGTTATGGTCGGCGGTCATGGTCGTTTTTTCGGGACGGAAAACCTTCAATCCTCGCGCCCGAAGTCCATTAAAAGCCTGCGGACTGGTTACTTCGTGGCAGAAATGCCGGTCGATATACAGTTGCGCGGGTCCCTTCTCCACCGACGATACCACGTGGGCGTCCCATATTTTGTCGAAAAGGGTAGAAGCCCCCCGTTCTTCTGAAAGGGCTGTGTGTTGCGATTGAGATTTTGTTTGCCGGTTCATAAACAGATAATTTTTTTAACCACAATAGGCACAATAGTACACAATAGACTTTCTCAAAATTTCTTTGAGAAAAACCAATTACGTAACCTATTGTGTACTATTGTGCCTATTGTGGTTTTTGTATATAAAAATATTTTTTGTCATGCGCTAAAATGATTCCTTATTGACGGCTTCACTTGGAATAAATCTGTGTAAATCCGTGTTATCCGTGTGCTATTTTCTATTTCACAAACTTATTCACCGCATTGATATACGCTTCCACCGAAGCCGCAATAATATCGGTATTTGCGCCGAAACCGTAATAATTAACGCCTTCGTGCTCTACCTGCATGTGTACTTTTCCTACATCGTTGCTGCCGCGGTCTATTGCCTGAATGGTAAACTCGCGCAGGGTCATTTTACGTTTGATAATCTGTTTCAACGCATTGATAGCCGCGTCCACTGGTCCATTGCCCGAAGCGGCGGCTTCAAAACGTTCGCCTGCTATTATCAAGCCGATACTTGCCACAGCCTTCACGCCAACGCCGGAAGTTACTTGCAGGTAATCCAGTTTTATACGCTGTTGTTCGCTGCGCTCCATGCCGGCAAGCAACAGTACGTCGTCGTCGTTAATATCTTTCTTTTTGTCGGCAAGTTTGAGGAAGTCCCCGTATATCTTGTCTAATTTGCCGTTATCGACTTCCACGCCCAGCACGCTCAAACGGTGTTTCAGAGCCGCGCGTCCACTTCTTGCCGTCAGTACAATAGCATTTTGGTCTATACCGATGTCGGTCGGTTCCATTATTTCGTAGCTTTGGCGGTTTTTCAATACGCCGTCCTGATGTATTCCCGACGAATGCGCGAAAGCATTGCGCCCGACAATCGCCTTGTTGGACTGGACAGGCATATTCATCAGATTGGAAACCAAACGGCTCGCCGGATAAATCTTCTGCGTATTAATCTGCGTATCAATATTCAAACCTTTATGGCACTTCAAAATCATGACAATTTCTTCCAGCGAAGTATTTCCCGCACGCTCGCCAACGCCGTTTACCGTAACTTCCACCTGTCGGGCTCCGTTGACAACCCCGGCAACAGTGTTAGCCGTCGCCATTCCCAAATCGTTGTGGCAGTGCGTCGAAAGTACGGATTTATGAATACCGTTAACATGCTCCATCAGAAATTTTATTTTTTCGCCGTATTCCCAAGGCAGGCAATAACCCGTTGTATCGGGAATATTTACCACCGTTGCGCCGGCTTTTATCACGGCTTCCACTACACGCGCCAGATATACGTTATCCGTGCGTCCGGCGTCTTCGCAGTAAAATTCAACGTCTTCCACATATTTTTTCGCATATTTCACAGCGGCAACGGCG
>JAISWY010000356.1 GCA_031270925.1 Candidatus Symbiothrix sp. | reverse complement strand
TGATGTTTTTTGAAACATAATAGTTCAACTCTTCCGGTTGGATGGCGTCGTTCATTATTTCGATATTGCCCAAAATCACAAAACGGGCTTCGGGATATATATTTTTTACTCGTTCCGCTGCCTGAAAAAACTGAATCACACCTTTGCCGTATATCATCCGCGACAGCATGAAGAAGGTAATAACAGATGGATAATCAGCTGGTTGAAATTTTTGCATATTCACGCCGGAACCGTTCACTACGAAACATTTATTCCTTGTAACTAATTTTTGGGCGACAAATTCTTCCAAATCGTCGCTGTTTTGGAATATCACTCGCGTAGAACCGCCCAAACCGATTTTGTATAACAAAAATGCAATCCGGCGAAGTATTTTCGCTTTGAACGATTGATTGGCAAACAAATATCCGGCTCCGGTTATCATCGAGAAAATGCGGGAAACTTTTGCCATTTGCGCAGCAATGCTTCCGTAAATCACGGGTTTAATGGTATAACCCAATATCACAGAAGGTTTTATTTGTTTGAATAAACAGTAAAGTCGCCAAGTATAGCGAATATCTTCGCCAATACCGATGCCGTTCTTATTCATTGGAATTTCGATAAAAGTTACGCCAAGCGCCTCTATTTTATCTACATCCGTTTGGTTGGGACCGGTAACATACACTTGGTAATCTTGGTTAATAATTTCCCGAATTAAATCGCCGCGGAAATTGTAAACCGTCCGGTTCTTGGGCGAAACAAGTACAAAAATTTCCTTGGGAGCATCAGACATATTTTGCTCTAAAATTTTGCAGATTGCTGTGTATCAGGTTGAAGAGGCGTTCGTTGGTTTTGTCGGAAACGAAAGAGTTGTGAGGCGTTACAATTACATTTTCCATTTTCCACAGAGGTGATGTTGCCGGCAAAGGTTCTTCTTCAAAAACATCCAGGGCAGCGGCGGCGATGTTGCCGTTTTGCAGATTGGTTATCAGCGCTTGTTCGTCTAAAATGGCGCCTCGTGAAATGTTAATTAAGATTGATGTCGATTTCAGCTGATTCAACCGCCTTAAATTGAATAAGTGGAAAGTTTCTTTGGTTAAAGGCAGCGTTAAAAAGAGGATATCGGCTTGCGGCAAAAATTCATCCAAGCTGTCAAGCAAGGAAAAATGATGAATAAACGGTGATTTAATCGGCTGAATATCAATGCCGAAAACAGTTACATCGAATGCAAACAAGCGCTTGGCAATTTCCAAGCCAACATTGCCCAAGCCGACAATCAGGGCGTTTTTTCCCTGCAATTCCAAAAGATTGCGATTTTTTGTCCATTGCAACGACTTTTGCTGTTCGTAGAAAAAGTACGAATATTTATAGATTTCCAAGATTTTTCCTATCGCCCATTCCGCCATCGGAACGCTGTAAACGCCTCGTGCATTGTGAAATACAATTTGATGTTGCTGCAAATAATCGACCGGGATTCTTTCCAAGCCTGCGCTTGTCGCCTGCACGAATTTTACGGATTGAAAGCGGCTGACGTCGTTATGTAAAAACAGCGAATTACAGACGACGGCATCGTATTTTTCCAGCTTGATATTTAGTTTTTCCCTTTCGTCGGGAATAAAATCTATGGAGAATCCCAAACGTTTCAATAGCGCAAATTGAGTATCCGTATATTGAAATGCTCCAGTCAATAACAAATTCATTGCAAAGGATATACTTTATTGATTTGTTTTTCAATTCGGTTTATCACAAAACGCGATACATAGTGCAACAGACCTGCTGCAACCAAAATCGTAGTCGTAATAAGCACCCAATTCAGCGGAAAAGCGAAATGCACCAAACGTGGAATAATAACATATTGAACCACATAGATTTCCAACGTCCATTCTGCCAAATAATTGATTGCTTTTTTCGCTTTGTTGGGTAATTTTGTCAGTTTCGCATCCAAGCCCGCCACGCATTTCATCACATAAAACAGCAGAACGAAGAGTACAAACTGATTCAGAATTTGATAATGGCTGTATGTCGGATATTTTACAAAAATCATTTTGGAAACAAAATATACAATCAATAAAGCAAACATTATCAGCCAATTATACCATTTATTGCGATTCATATATTGATTGTTGTTGATTTTCATGTAAGCACCCAACAACATTGCTTCAAAAAACAGAAACCGTATCATCGGCTCACGAACTTTGTCGATATGGTAATACGATTTATCGTAGAAGAAAATATAGATAATCACTTGAATTACAATCAGGAACAATAGAACAAACGGAATTTTATTACTGCTTTTCTCCCATTTTAACAAAAAATAAAAAGGAATATACAAGACGATGATTGAAGCCACAAAATGATAGTTAGTCGGATAAACAAACCACCACAGTAAACTTTTGGAATGAACAGAATAAAACCCTAATAATAAATAAATTACCGTAATAATAAACACAATTGGATAGATACGGATAATCCGTTTCAAATACCATTTCAGAAATGGTATCCGGATATTGCACAAGCAATATCCGCTTACTGCAAAAAACAAAACATCGCCCAATAAACCGCCATTCGCAATAATATCGCTCGGATAAACGCCCGTGTAATGCGAATTGGTAATGACAATCGCCGCCAATGCCCGCAGGAATGTAATGAAGAAAATTTTATTCATTAACAATCTGATTGACAATTTGTTGAATTTCTGCCCGATTGACAGCATATTTTTCGGGATTGCCGTTTTGCAGCAATTCATATTCCAAATTACGGATTTCCTGCAATCCGGCATAAAAAGTAGCGCGAATCGCCTCGACGGAATTTGATAAATCCACATTGCAAAACGTGCGCGAAAGAATCGCCATCGACGAACCCAAACGATAATGTTCCGCAATGATTTTTCCGGCAGGCAACATTCCTTGATTGAGGCGAGCCAAGCCGCCGAAGCCGTAAGCCAAACGTTTTGCCTTGAATTTTTCGCAAAGTTGATCCACGCATCCGTTGGTCAGCAATTCAAACATGAATTTCAGTCCGTAAGACAGATGCAAATCGTTCAGACCGATATAGGCTTCGTCAATTCCGTCCAAATCCAGAATGGTATCGGCCTGTTCGACGGCTTCTTTGGTTTCAAAAAGCAGACAAGTTTTCGCTCGTCCATCAACAAGCGACAGGAAAAACTGCACTTCATACACCGTCTTGAAATAAGGCAACATGATAATATCGGCTCCGGCCTTGATAATCGCCTCGATTTCCTGCTTAAAATATTTATGCACCGGATTGGAACGGATAAGCAAGCGGCTGTTGCTGACCACTTTACGCAAGCCTTGCACATCTTCGACAGTATGCGCAGACTGCACCGTATTCATACCGCCTTGTCGTTCCTTTTTCCCTATGGTTTCCAAATCGACAAAAATCCGATCGACGCCGCACTGTTGGGCGATAGCCGCCACTTCGGGAACGTTGGTAATATACATCAATTGCAACATGACATTTTATTTTGTAACTCCCACATTATTATTGCTTTGCATTGTAAAAACCTTGAACAAAGTCATCCAAAAGATTTTCACATCCATTGCAAAAGAAAGCCGCTCGACATACTCGATATTCAATTCAATGCGTTGGGGCCAAGGCACTTCCTTGCGTCCATTTACCTGCGCCCAACCGGTAATTCCGGGACGGGCATCAAACATCCGCTTTTGATGTTCGGTATATTCTTCGTAAGGCC
>JAISWY010000422.1 GCA_031270925.1 Candidatus Symbiothrix sp. | reverse complement strand
ATTTACACATTCATCCGTTTGAGCCGGCGCTGAACCAATGGGCAACTTTTTCGGCACATGAAACGCGAACGACTCGACAACAATCGTTTACAATTTTGTATTTCGTTGCGGATGAGTATGTGATTACAAGCTGTTAGTCGAATCAATTCCGCCTCAACCGGTAAGTATCAATCCCCAACTTTTTGTAGGTTTCCAGCAGCGCCTCCTCGTTATTGGTAATAACCAGCAATTTATCGTCCGGCAACAATTCGGTATTACCTTTCGGTACAAAATACTTCGAATCGCGCTTAACCATCACAGCCAGAGTATGTTCGGGCATCGAAATATCCATCAAGCGCTTGCCGTGTGCCAAGCTGTCGTGGGTTAAAGAGATTTCCGTCAAAGTAGATTTGATGTCGGAGGAAAAATCCACATCAAAATCCACCAAAGCCGCTGTGTCGTCGCCGTCTTTGACCAAGCCGAGCCATTTTCCAACCATCGTCAAGCCGCTTCCTTGTATCAACAACGAAAGCAGAGTGATGAAAAAGACAACGTTAAATATCAAATGAGCGTTCTCCAAGCCGGCCACCAAAGGCAACATCGCAAAGACAATCGGCACAGCGCCCCGTAAACCGACCCACGACACGAAGATTTTTTCCCGAACCCTCATCTTCGGAAAAGGCAACAACGATATAAACACCGACAATGGCCGCCCGGCAATAATCATAAACAAACCAATCAACAAGGCAAACCACGCCACAGGAAAAAGGTCTTTCGGATTGACAAGCAAACCCAAGGTAAGGAACATAATCATCTGACTAATCCACGCCAATCCATCGAAAAACCGCAACGAACTGCGCTTATGCACCAAACGGACATTGCCCAAGACCAAACCGCCGATGTAAACCGCCAAATAGCCGTTGCCCTTCAAAAAATACGTCGCGGAAAAAATAAATATACCAAACGTAAACAACAGAATCGGATATAGCGAATCATTATTCAAATTGATTTTGTTGATGATATACACTGCCAATTTTCCCAAAAAGAAACCGGCCGCCCCGCCAATCACGAATTGCAAACAAAAATCTAAAACGGCTTTTCCGTATTCGGGACTGGTTGTACCCGATGATATAAGTTGTATCAGGATGACAGTCAGCATATAAGCCATCGGGTCGTTGCTGCCGCTCTCCAATTCGAGCAAGGGACGTAAGGGCTTTTTCAAACGAATACCTTTGCCCCGCAAAATGGAAAAAACAGAAGCCGAATCGGTGGACGACATCACAGCCGCCAATAATAACGACTCCATAAAAGACAGTTGAAACGAGCTAAACGCATATTTCACTACCAAGTAAATGAATCCGCCGGTAAAAAACGTCATCAGCAACACACCCAAAGTAGATAAGATAATTCCCTGACCTGCAACGGGTTTAATATCTTCCATCTTGGTATCCAAGCCGCCCGAAAACAAAATAATGCACAACGCGACCGTTCCGACTGTCTGAGCAATACCGTAATGTTGAAATTCAAAACCCAAACCGTCGGAGCCGAACAACATTCCGATACCCAAAAACAGCAACAAAACGGGTACGCCGAATTTGGCGCCGGCCTTCGTCGCCCATAAACTTATTAAAAAGAGAACGGATAAAAATAGAAGAATAAACTCAAGGGATAATAGCATTGCTTTCTCTTTTTTAATTAACAATTTGCAAATATACGATTTTTTTGACAACAATTTCCGCACTCGCAACAAATTCTCAGCAAAAAGTATTAATTTTGCAAACTCAATTTTGCAAATAACACATATTTTCAATTTATGAATTACATAGAAACAGAAATTAAAGGCCTCCTGATTCTCGAACCACAAGTGCATGGCGATTCGCGCGGTTACTTTGTGGAAACCTATAAGAAAGCTGATTTTGAAGCGCATATTGGACAGGTCAATTTCATTCAGGACAACGAATCAAAATCGTCGTTTGGCGTGTTGCGAGGACTGCATATTCAAACCGGAGATACTTCGCAAGCAAAATTAGTAAGAGTTACAAGCGGTTGTGTTATCGACGTCGCTTTGGATTTACGGAAAGATTCGCCGACTTTCGGACAATATAAAATGGTGGAACTGTCGAACGAAAACAAGCGGCAATTCTTCATTCCGCGCGGTTTCGCTCACGGTTTTATTGTAATGAGCGACGAGGCGGTGTTTAATTATAAAGTGGACAATCCCTATTCGCCGACAACCGAAATCACGATTAATTGCATGGATAAGGATTTGAATATCCATTGGCCGCTGGAAACGTCGCAAATATTATTGTCGGAAAAAGACAAAAAAGGTCATCCGTTTCACGAAATAAAAAGTTTGTTATGAAAGGAATTATTTTAGCCGGAGGAAGCGCCACCCGCCTTTTTCCGCTTTCGAAATCGATTTCCAAGCAAATCATGCCTGTATATGATAAGCCTATGATTTACTATCCCTTATCCACTTTGATGCTGGCCGGAATCCGCGAAACGCTGATTATTTCCACGCCGCGCGATTTGCCGATGTTCCGGCAATTGTTGGGTTCGGGCGAGGAATTGGGCATGAAATTCGAATACATCATTCAGGAAACGCCGAACGGATTGGCGCAAGCTTTCGTTTTGGGCGAAAAATTCATCGGGAACGATTCGGCTTGCCTGATTTTGGGCGATAATATTTTCTACGGTCAAAGTTTTTCCAAGATGTTGCACGAAGCACAATCGCATCCCGAAGGCGCCTGTGTATTCGGTTATTACGTGAAAGACCCGCGGGCTTACGGCGTGGTGGAATTTGACAATAAAGGCAAAGTCTTGTCGATTGAAGAAAAACCCGAACAGCCGAAATCGAATTACGCCGTTCCGGGATTGTATTT
>JAISWY010000410.1 GCA_031270925.1 Candidatus Symbiothrix sp. | reverse complement strand
AAAATGTTGTGATACAGGGTAAAGTGATTGACAAGAAAACAGGCGATCCGGTTATCGGAGCCACGGTATCTAACAAAAACGACAATGCAGGTTCGGTAACCGACTTCGACGGTAAATTCCAAGTACAAGCGAAATCTCTTCCTGCGACGCTTATTGTCTATTTTATCGGTTACAAAACGGAAGAAATCGACGTGTATGAACAATCGGAATCTTTAACGCTTGAATTGACCGAAGACCGGAATTTGTTGAACACAGTAATCGTTGTGGGCTATCAACAAACGAAAAAAGGAGCGGTAACAAGCGCCGTCAGCAACATCAAGTTCGACGATTTGTCCAATACGCTAGTTCCTTCCCTGACGGCAAAACTACAAGGAGAAGTGCCGGGTTTGTTTATTTCGCAAAACTCCGGTGTGCCGGGTACTTCGCAGTTGGTTCGCCTGCGTGGGGCAACGTCCATTACGGCCAAAAATAACCCGATTTACATTATCGACGACGTAGTAGTGAGTACCGACAATGTGCAGCAAGTTGACTTGGGCGGTCAGTACATCGACCCCTTGGCAAGCATTAATCCCAATGATATTGAATCGGTTACGGTGCTTAAAGATGCAGGCGCAACGGCGGCTTACGGCGCACGCGGCGCTAATGGCGTAATTTTGATTACCACCAAACGCGGCGCCCGCAATCAAAAAACCAATGTCAATTTCAACTCGGAATGGGGCTGGTCTAATTCGCAAAAACTGTGGGATCTGGTGTCCGGACCCGAACACGCCGAAATTGTAAACGAATATTACAAAAATAACGATCAATGGGATAAACGCCTGTTCCAAGACGGTAGCGGGTTTTACGGCAAGCCCGAAGACCAGCCGACTTACGACCGCATTGCGCCTTCGTTCCGCACAGCGTTTTCGCAAAAATACAATCTCTCAATAAGCGGTGGCGACGCTAAAACCAATTTCTTTTTGGGCGGCGAATACACCAAGCAGGAAGCAACCCTGAAATTGCAGGATTTTGAACGTTACGGTTTCCGTTTTAATTTAGATCATAACATTTTGAGCAACTTCAAAATCGGTACCAGCAACCTCATCAGCAACACCAACCGCACTTTGGTGCGCGTGGGCGACGGTCCTTCGGGATTTTTTCAGGCTGCTTTGCATACGCCTACTTTTTATCCCATTTACAACGAAGACAAAACCTATTACAAACCGCCCAAAGTGGCTTTCGACAGTCCTGCCGCTCAAATTGACCACTACGACGGACATTCCACAGGTTTGCGTAATTTGAATAATATTTATGCCAAATGGTCGATTATAGAAGACCTCACTTTCAAATCAACTTATAGCATCGATCACAATACTTACCGCGAAGAGTTCTATTACGATACCTATTTAAAAGATGGCCAGCCCAATGGAACAGCTCGAAACGCACTTTATACCACCAATATTTTTACCGAAGAACAGTTGCTCAACTACTTGAAAAACTTTGATGACAAGCATTTCTTATCGGCATACCTTGGTCATGCTTTCCAAAAGAGAAACAACCAATGGACGAACATCAGCGCATCGGGCTTCCCAAGCGACGACTTTCGCGCCATCAGTTCCGCTTCCGTTACTTCGGCAACAGGAGCAGGCACCGAATCGGCATTGCTTTCCTACTTCGGCGGCGCTAATTATTCGTATGACAACCGTTACAGTTTGGACTTGACCCTTCGTGCCGACGGTTCTTCTCGCGTGGGTAAAAACAATCGCTGGGCTTATTTCCCATCGGTAGGCGCTTCATGGAACCCGATTAACGAAAAGTTCTTTCCGCAAACAAAATATATCAACGATTTTCGCATCAAAGGAAGTTTCGGTTTAACGGGTAATGATCAAGTTGATGATTTCGCTTCGCTCGGTTTGTGGCAAGGCGGCGCTAACTATGGCGGCGAGTCGGGCGTGGCTCCTTCGCAGTTGCCGAATCCCGATTTGAAATGGGAAACTACCCGCCAATGGAACGTGGGATTTTTCGCCTCTTTATTCAAACAACGCTTGGATATCGAGTTCGATTATTACAACAAATATACTACCGATTTACTCTTGGCGGAAGCTGTACGCGACAAAACAGGCTTCTCGTCCGTTACCAAAAACATCGGCGAAGTAAGCAACAAAGGGATTGAACTGCAACTGACTTCTACCAATATTAAGAAAAGAGATTTCAGTTGGAAAACTTCTTTTGCCGTTTCGCACAACAAAAACGTGGTGGAAAAACTGCCGAGTGCAGAAGTACAGGTACCCGGCAACTACGATATGTTCCTCCACTTGCAGGAAGGTTATCCCATCTATTCGATATGGGTGTATAATTACCTTGGCGTGGATCCCGAAACAGGCGACGCCGTTTATGAAGATGTAAAGAAAGATGGTAAAATTACGGCCGACGACAAGAAAATTGTAGCCGATGCGTGGCCTGAATTTGAAGGTTCTTTCAAAAACTCTTTGACCTATAAAAATTGGACGCTTGATTTCAGTTTCTATTATAAATACGGCAACAGCGTGTTCAACTACACGCGCTCGTTCCTCGAATCGGGAGGTACGCGCACCGACACGCGCTCCATCCAATCGAGCAACACCAATTATTGGAAAGAAGAAAACAAAGGCACATACAAGCTAAACGACAAGGGCTACATTACGGATGTTTTGCCCCGCCCGAAAGCCAACAGTTCTAATGCCGACGGAAGTTCTAACTACGAACAAAAAAGCACGCGCAACGTGGAAGACGGTTCTTATATCCGTTTCCAAAACATTACCTTGGCCTACCATCTTCCGAAACGGTGGATTTCCAACCTCAAAATTCAAAAGGCAAGTGTGTATGTAACTGCCAACAATCTCTATTTGTGGACTAAATACACAGGGCCTGACCCCGACGCCAATATCGGAGATGCGGCAGCAACTTACGGACTTGTGCAAGGTCTTGACTTCGGTACGCCTCCTGCACCGCGCACTATACTGTTCGGATTAAATGTAACATTTTAATAATTAGCAATCAACAAATAAATACATAAAGTCATGACAAAATATCTCAAAATATATTCAGTAATTATCCTCGCTGCCTTATGGATTTCGTGCGAGGACTGGTTGGATACCACACCTGAAACCTCCGTTCCCGATACGGGAGTTATAACAAACGAAAAGTCTGCAATCGTAGCGCTTACCGGCGTATATGACGCGCTTACAGGGGCAGAAGGTACAGCCTTGGTAGCATGGAACTCGGCGGCGGACAATGTCGTGGGAGCTACCTCCGGTCAGTCGATCATTGTGCCGATACTCAAAGTCGGCTCCGGAGCGTTCGACCCATCCGAAGGTGGCGGGTATGTGCGTTATTATCAGGTTATCAATCGCGCCAATTCGGTTATTTACTATGTAAACGGACTTGATAACTTTACGGGAGACAATAAAAATCGTATTCTCGGCGAAGCATACTTCATTCGCGCCTTATCTTACATCGCGTTGGGCAAAACTTATGGCGGAGTGCCTGTTGTTACGAAACCTTCCTCTTCGCCCGACTCGCAAGACGGCATTAAAAACATTTCGCGCGAAGAAACGTTTAAACAAGCGCAAAGCGACCTTGACGAAGCCGAAAGCCTTTTGGCTGATGTAACTTTGTCTAACCGCGGAAGAGCTTCCATTTGGTCGGTGCGTGCGCTCAAAGCCCGCCTTTACCTTTTTACCGAAAAATGGGACAAAGCCGAAGAATACGCTACAAAATTAATCGACAACACAAGCATTCAATTGACTACTACGTTAAGCGATTTTTTTGCCAAGCAACTCTCAAGCGAGGCCATCTTTGAACTCGTATCAAGCAGTGCCGACCGAAATGGGTTCTACACCTATTATCTCTCGTCTCCCCGTGGCGGACGTTTGGATTATGTTCCCAATGCCGACCTTTCGACTTTGCTCAACGATCCGACGATTGGTGGAAAACGTAGCGACTTGCTTATTCCACTCGACGATGCCGACCCGTCGAAAGGTTATGCCATCCGGGAATACGACAAGCAGGACGGTTCTTCTTCTATACATGTGCTTCGTTTGGCGGAACAATACCTCATTCGCGCCGAAGCTCGCCTCAAAAAAGCATCGCCCGACAAAAACGGCGCAGCAGCCGATATTAACGAAATTAAAGGCAGAGCCGGCATTACTTTGTTGGACATCCCAACTTCTTTACCTGTAGATGATTTATTGCAAACAATAGAAGATGAACGCCGCTACGAACTGGCATTTGAAGGACACCGTTATTTCGATATTATCCGCACAGGACGCGCGCCGGAAGTTTTCGGTAACGATAAGCCGGGTTATAATCCTAATTATAGAGATTCGCGCTATTGGGTATTTCCCTTTCCGCAATCGGTAATTTTTGCAGACTCCGATTTAACGCAACCGGAAGTATATCAATAAAATAAAAAGAGTAAAGATATGAAAAGAATAGCATTCATAATAGCGACATTCATCTATGCCATCGGCATTATTGCTCAGAAGCCCATCGAAATTAAAGCTTCCGAAACCCGCCACGGGCCGGAGAAAGGCGCCCTCGTCATCATCGGCGGCGGAGAACAACCGGACGAAATTTGGGATAAAATCATAGAACTCGCAGGAGGAAAGAACAACGCTCGCATCGTAATTGTTACTAACGCTTCGCCCGACACGTCTAAATATGTTGTTAAAACGATAGCAGACATCAAAGCAAAAGTGAAAACCAAAAATGGTGTTAATACCCTTACACTCAACAATATTCGTGAAGCAAACGACGAAAACAACCTCCAATCCTTGCGCGAAGCTACCGGCGTGTTTTTTGTAGGCGGCAGACAGTGGCGAATATCAGACGTATATCTCAACACCTTGGCGCACGAGGAGTTTTGGAATGTGCTCAATCGCGGCGGTGTTATTGCCGGCACCTCCGCCGGAGCGAGCATACAAGCTTCGTTTCTTTGGCGTGGCGACACACAAAGCCACAAAATAAACATAGGAGACCACACGCAAGGCTTGGGATTTCTGCGTAATTCGGTTATCGACCAGCATATTCTTGCACGGAACCGTCAGTTTGATGTAGCGGCGTTTGTTCGCATCGCTCCACAATTTATAGGTTTGGGTATTGATGAATCAACGGCAGTTGTTGTTCAACGCGACAGTCTGGAGGTAATCGGAAAGTCATACGTTGCTGTTCATTCCGCCGATAAGGAGAATTATTCTTTCCTTCGCAAGGGAGATAAATATGATTTGAATAAGCATGAAATACATCTGCTGAATGAAAAAGACAGATAACAAAATAATGATCGGAATGAAAAAAATAATTCTTTCTATTGCCTGCTTTGCCCTAAACTTTGCAGGCGTATGGGCGAATGATCTCTACTCCGCCGGCACAAACAAATCCATCCCCTTGCCGAAATTCGGGCAATACACCGTTGGCGATGACTATTTTCTTGCCAACTACAAGCAGCTAATCGACTATTGGAGTACCTTGGAAAAACTCTCCGATCGCATCAAATTAGTTGATTTCGGCCTTACGCCCGAAGGCCGGACAATGAAACTGTCCATCATCACGTCGCCCGAAAACCACAAGAATTTGAAACGCTATCAGGAAATATCAGTCAAGCTTGCCAAAGCCGAAGGACTGACTGACGATGATGCAAAGACACTCGCCGCAGAAGGCAAAACCGTTGTATGGATTGACGGTGGACTACATTCCACCGAAGCCATCAACGCCCAATTGCTTTTTGTGCAGGCCTACGACCTCCTTGCCCGCGATGACGAAGAAACGAAAAACATTCTCGACAATGTGATTTTACTCCTCGTGCCTGCCAACCCCGATGGCATGGATTTGGTTTCGGACTGGTATATGCAAGAATCCGACCCGCTGAAACGAAACATGGCTATCCCGCGCCTCTATCAAAAATATGTGGGGCATGACAACAACCGCGATTCATACATCGCCAACCAACTCGAAACGGAAGCCATCAACCGGCAAATGTATATTGAGTGGATTCCGCAGATTATGTACAATCAGCACCAAAGCGGACCCGCAGGAACGGTACTTTTTATGGCGCCTTTCCGCGATCCGTTCAACTACAATCAGGATCCACTCGTGCCGCTCGGTATCGACCTTGTGGGCGCAGCTGTGCATAACCGCTTTTTGGCGGAAGGCAAGGCGGGTGCAGTGCTTCGCGATGCAGCTCCTTTTTCCACTTGGTTCAATGGTGGAGACCGCACAACGGTTGGCTTTCATAACCAAATCGGTCTTTTATCTGAAATAATAGGAAATCCTACGCCGGTAAGCAGTCCGTTCCTGACTTCGCGCATACTCGCCAGCGGCGTAAATCCTTTGCCCATCGGACCGAAAGAAAAATGGTATCAACACCAAAGTATCGAATACATCGTTTCGGCCGACCGCGCCATTCTTGACATTGCCGCGCGGCTTCGTGAAGAATTTTTATTCCGCATTTATCGGGCGGGAAAAAATTCCATCGAAAAAGGAAGCCGAGATAATTGGACTTTGACTCCCAAACGGATAGCGGTAATAGAAGCCGAATACGAGCAATATTTAAAAGATAATCCCGACAAAAAGCCCGAAGACACCCGTAGCAACCGCTTGGGAAACTATTACGGGCCGGGCTTACCCACCGAATATTGGAATAAACTGCATACGCCCGAAGCCCGCGACCCGAGAGGATACATCGTTCCTGCCGACCAAGCGGATTTCCTCACGGCAACCAAATTTATCAATGCGCTCTTGAAAGCGGGCGTTGATGTGCATCGCGCTACCGCCGATTTCACCGTAGCAGGAAAAACCTATCCCACAGGTTCATACGTGGTAAAAGCTGCACAGGCATTCCGTCCGCACCTGCGCGATATGTTCGAACCGCAAGACCACCCCAATGATTTCCAATATCCGGGCGGACCTCCCAAACCGCCTTATGATTTGGCCGGTTACACTCTGGCTTTTCAAATGGGCGTGCAATTCGACCGTATCCTTGACGGTTTCGACGGGCCGTTTGAAAAAATAGAAGTTTTAGTGAAGCCCAAAGCAGGAAAAGTGAACTACACCACAAAGCCTGCCGGATATTTGCTCAACCATCAGATAAACGATGCTTTTACGGCTACAACCAAACTGTTGGCCGCCGGAGAAGAAGTATATTGGCTCAAACAAGTTTTCTCGGCTAACGGTAAAACGTATCCCATAGGAACAATATACATTCCAGCCAAGTCATCGACCCTTGCGCAAGTACAGAAACTTGCCGCCGAAATCGGTTTGGATTTTGAGGGTATTGTCGCCAAACCACAAGGTGATGCCTTAAAACTCAACAAAGTTCGTGTAGCTTTATGGGACAGATATGGTGGCTCGATGGATTCCGGTTGGATTCGCTGGCTCTTTGAGCAGCAGTTCCCGTTCCCCTTTGATGTGGTTTATCCGCAAACGCTTGATGAAGCTAAACTGCGCAAAAAATACGATGTGCTGATTCTGCCTCCGGGCGCTTTCCCGCAAAAAGACAGACAAAACTTTCGTCAACCTCAAATACCGGAAAACCTGCCGGACGAATATAAAACCCGCACAGGTAATATTTCGTTGGAAAAAACGGCGCCTCAACTGCGCAAGTTTGTAGAAGACGGCGGCGTGGTTTTGACACTTGGTAATTCAACAGAGTTCGGATATTATCTCGAACTGCCGATTGAAAACGCTTTGACAGACCAAACCGGTCGGAAACTTGATGCGGAAAAGTATTATATACCGGGTTCCGTGCTTCGCGTAAAAGTGGATAACACCCGGCCGATAGCCTACGGTTTGCCCGAAGATCTTGATATTTTTTACAACAATAGCCCTGTTTTCCGGTTAAAACACGATGCCAAAGAAAAAGACGTGAATGGCATTGCTTGGTTTCCAACCGCCGAACCATTGCGTAGCGGCTGGGCTTGGGGACAAGAATATCTGAAAGATGCAACGGCAATCGTTGAGGCGCAAGTCGGCAAAGGCAAAGTATATCTTTTTGGCCCCGAAGTAACTTTTCGCGCACAGCCGCACGGTACATTCAAGTTCCTGTTTAATGGTATTTATTCCGCCGGAGCAAAAGATGTGAAATTAAAATAAATATAACATGAAATTTAATAAGTTAACAACAGTAACATTCGCGTTATTCCTTTTGGGCGCAAGTGCATCGGCGCAAAAAAAGGACAGTTTTGTCCGCGAAAAGGCGGCAATCGACTACATCAACAAGTCATTTTCCGTTTACGACAACTTGCAAAAATCCATTTGGGGATACCATGAACTTGGCTTCCTCGAAGAAAAAAGCAGTGCACTGCTCCAAAAACATCTTGAAGAAAATGGCTTCACAGTAGAAAAAGGAGTTGCCGGAGAACCCACAGGCTTTATCGCCACCTTCGGAAGCGGCTCGCCTGTGATTGGCATTTTAGCCGAGTTTGATGCGTTAAGCGGACTTTCGCAAGACACCGTTCCCTACCGGAAAGCCATCGAAGAAGGCGGTAACGGGCATGGTTGTGGACATCAATTGCTTGGAACGGGAGCCGTTGCAGGTGCAGTCGCCATCTCCAAATGGCTCAAAGCAACAGGTACAAAAGGAACCGTTCAATTATTCGGAACGCCGGCAGAAGAAGGCGGAGGCGGAAAAGTATTCTTCGCCCAAGATGGATTGTTTAACGCTACGGACGCTGTACTCGACTGGCATCCGGGCGGACGCAATGCCGTGAGCGCACACGCCACTCTCGCTCGTTTAAGCACCACCTATCACTTTACAGGCAAAGCCTCTCATGCCGCCGGCGGGCCGGACAAAGGTCGCTCGGCACTCGATGGCGTGGAGGCGCTTGACTATATGGCAAATCTCATACGCGAACATATACCCATGTCTTCGCGTATTCATTACGTGATTACCAACGGCGGTGGTTTGTCGCCCAACGTGGTGCCTGCGGAAGCAGAAGTTTCCTATTATGTGAGAGCCAAAAATATTGAAGAATTGCTCGATCTTGCCGACCGTGTGGATAATGCAGCTCGCGGCGCAGCATTGGGAACGGATACGGAAGTTACTATCAAGCGTTTGGCGGGAGCCATTTATCCCGTTTTACCCAACAAGTCATTCAGTCTTTTAATTCAAAAGAATTTGGAAAGAGTAGGCGGAATCGAGTGGAATGTCGAAGAATTGGCCTTTGCCAAAGGAATAGCCAAGGAATCGGGCATAAAAGAAGAAGATTTGGAGAATGTTAAAACCGTTGTTCCTTACACGGAAAAAGATTTCGGCGGCTTGTCTTATGGCTCTTCCGACGTGGGAGATGTGAGCTGGAATGTACCTGTCGGTTCGTTCAATGCTGCTGCTTTTATACCCGGCGCTCCGGGACATTCGTGGCAAAACGTGGCGGTTGGCGGCACTACCATCGGTACCAAAGGCGCACTTACCGCAGCAAAAGTATTTGCACTCACGGCTATTGATTTATTCACTGTGCCCGCATTACTTAAAGGTATTAGAACGGATTTCGATGCTTCCCGCGGAAAAGATTTCAAATATCAACCCATTGTACCCGGCAAACCTGAATTGGATTACAGAGTGAAAAAATAAAATGAAACAATTATTCGTATTGATGTTATCGGTTATTGCCATAACATCGTGTTTGCAAAAGGAAGGAGAAACCGTGTCTAAAAAAGACGCGGCTCTTTCCGTTATTTATAACCGCAAGAGCGTACGCAGTTACACCTCGCAAGCTGTAAGCAAAAAAGATGTGCAAACTCTTCTCAAAGCGGGCTTTTCCGCTCCTTCGGCAAAAGACATCCGCCCTTGGGAATTGATTGTGCTTGACGACCGCGCCGTGTTGGATAAGTTTGCTGAAGAAGGCTTGAGGGGTTCCCGGATTATTCTCCATGAAGCCCCGTTGGCCATTGTTATTTGTGGCGATACGGTAAAATCTACTCGTTGGAGTCTCGACTGTTCGGCTGTTACCGAAAACATATTGCTTGCCGCCGAAGCTTCCGACTTGGGTGCTGTTTGGCTCGCGGTGTTTCCTTGGCGCGACAGAATTGAAAGAGTAATGAAGACTTTAGATTTACCACCCAACATATTGCCTTTGGCAGTCGTAGCAGTTGGACATCCCAAAGGAGAATTTACGCCGAAAGACAAATACGACGAAGGGAAGATTCATTGGAATAAATGGTAATTCTAAAAACTAAAATAGCGATTTGAAAGATGACAAAAAGTTTGTTCACACACTTGGAATGTGCTTTGTGCGGCAAGAAACATTCCAAAGAAAAAGTAAATACCGTATGTGAAAACGAAGAATGTAAGGGTATTTTGTCGGCTCAATACGACTTTGCCCGTAATATGCTGACAAAGGAAGAATTGAAAAACCGTCCGGCAAACCTTTGGCGGTACAAAGAGTTTTTACCCGTATTGGACGAACAAAATATTGTCAGTCTGGGCGAAGGCTTTACGCCGGTATTACAACTCAACAATCTGAATGAGCATACCCAAGGCAAGCAAGTGTTGCTCAAAGATGAATCGAACGAGCCTACCGGTTCGTTCAAAGCCCGCGGGTTGAGTTTAGCCGTATCAAAAGCCAAAGAATTGGGCATTAAGGACTTGGTTATCCCTACTGCCGGTAATGCAGGCGGTGCTTTGGCGGCATACTCTGCTCGCGCCTGTTTGAAAGCGCACGTTTTTATGCCTAAACTCACGCCTTCGGCTTTCAAGGCGGAAGCTCGTTTGTTTGGCGCAAATGTAACCGAAGTCGATGGAAACATCAGCGATTGCGGAAAATCGGCAATCGCTTTGGCTGCCGAAAACGGTTGG
>JAISWY010000386.1 GCA_031270925.1 Candidatus Symbiothrix sp. | reverse complement strand
GGCTCATCCACCGTACAAATGGCTGAATGGCAGCTGTTCGGCGAATACAATGATTTCGGAACCGATTTAACGGACGATGCCGGCGGTGTATTGACTGCATCGCATCCCGCTTCCGGAGGAACAAATATTTTGTATTTGATTGATAATAAGGAAAGTACGAAATATTATTTGAGCATTGCTACCTTATCGTCCGGCGTGTGGTTTCAATATCAAGCGCCGCAGCCCGTTGCCGTGGCTTCGTACAGCCTGACTTCGGCGGCCGACAATTCGAACAACGACCCGAAAGCATGGAAATTACAAGCCTCCAATGATGGCGTGGAATGGGTGGATATTGATTCGCGCTCCGACCAATTTTTCGATAATCGTTGCGAACGGAGAATTTTCTCCGCAGTTTCGGGCAATGCCTACATCTATTACCGCTTGTTGATTATAGAACGTAACAAGAACGTGGATAAGGGTTTACACCTTGCGGAATGGGAACTGTTCGATACCGACCACACGCCGATTATCCAACCGGCACAAAAGCCGACGCTTTCGATTTATCCCAATCCGGCCGTCGATTTCATCAAAATCCATACACCCGAACGAGCGAACGTTTCGATTTACAACCCGAACGGACAAATCGTATATAGTTGCGAGAAAGAACACGGCGAAGTGATAATTCCGATAAACGATTATAAACAAGGTGTTTATATTGTTAAAATCCAATCCGAACGCGATTTCGTGGGAGCCGGAATATTTCTGAAAAAGTGAACTCAAAAAATATATAATCATGAAAAATTACAAATCAATTTTGTTTGTAACACTTTCGCTCTTGTTGAACGGAACGTTGCAGGCAGCGGATAAAACCGCACAGATCAGTTCGCCCGACGGCCAAATTTCGGTTGAAATCCGTTTGTCCGAAAGCGACGGAAAAGTAAGCTATTCAGTTCAAAACAATGAAACGGAGGTTGTAACGGCTTCTGCATTAGGTATTCAAACATCAGCAGTCGATTTCAGGAGCGGTTTAAGTTTTGTCTCTGAAAATACGCAAGAAATCGATGAAAGTTATTCCCTGCCATCGGGAAAAGCGAAAAATTACCGCAATCATTGTCTTGAATTAACGTTCACATTATCCAAAAATGACAAAACGTTTCAAATCGTTTTTCGCGCCTATAACGATGGAATTGCCTATCGTTACGTTTTGCCCGGAAGCGGAACGACCACTGTTTTGCAGGAAACTTCCGAAATCAATATCGCCGCTTTTACTACGAGTTGGGGAATGGAATATGCCACGCCATACGAGAAATTTTTACCCGCTCGCAACTGGCAACAAACCGCATCCGTTCCAAACAATGAGTTTTGCGCTCCGATTTTGGTAAAAACTACGTCGGACGCCGATAATTGGAGTTTGCTTACCGAGGTCGCCAATTTCGGAACTTACTGTACCTCTAAAATCAAAAGTGGAACGACAGCCGAAACCGGTAAATTTTATTTTGCCAAAGTAGGCGCAATTACTGCCTCTTTGCCTTTGCAAACGCCTTGGCGTACAATCGTTATCGGCTCGTTGGCCGATATTGTGGAAACCAATTTGGTCGAAAATCTGAATCCGCCGACCACTCAACCGGATATTTCGTGGATTGAGCCGGGGCTTGTGGCTTGGGATTGGGCTGAAAACGACGGCGGACACTCGTCTAATAATTTTTCCACGCCCAAACAATTCATCGATCTGGCCTACAAAATGGGATGGAAATACGCCTTGCTCGACGAAGGTTGGGACGGCGGCTCATATCCCTTGGAACTGGTCGCGCAATATGCCAAACAGCGCAACGTGAAACCGATGCTTTGGTCGCATCATAACCGTTTTCAAAACGATTCGGCGCAGATTCGCGGCATTTTGGAAACTTGGAAAAACAAAGGTTTTGTGGGTGTAAAAGTCGATTTTTGGGAAGACGATGCTCAAAGCATGATGCAAAAATACGACAAACTGCTCACTGTTGCAGGCGATTTGCATTTGTTGGTCGATTTGCACGGCTGCACCAAACCTTCCGGCACGCGCCGTTACTATCCGCATCTGCTTACTTCCGAAGCGGTGTATGGCGGCGAACAATATTTTGCCAATTCATTAACAGCCGCTCATCATGTTACTTTGGCTTTGACGCGCAATGCGATTGGCCCGATGGATTATACGCCGATGGAAATTATCCGTAATCGCGACGGACTGATTCGCCGATTGACCTCTTGGAGTCATCAATTGGCGCTAACGGTGCTGTTTGAAAGCGGAATGCAGTGCATTTTTGAAAATGAGGACAATATCCTTCATTTCTCGGCACGCGATTTGCTGAAAACTTTGCCTGCGGCATGGGATGAAACCAAATGTTTGGAAGCCTCGCCGGAAGCATACATTACCATAGCCCGTCGCTCCGGAGAAGATTGGTATGTGGCGTCCATCAGTCAGAACGAAAAAACAGTCGCGATTCCGCTCACATTCTTGGGCGAAGGAAATTATACGGCGCAGATTTTCAAAGACGGAAATTCCCGTTCGGAAGTTGCGTATTCTTCACAAACCGTAAGCAATGCCGGCACGCTCAATATCCCGCTTTTGGAACAAGGCGGCGTAACTGTTCGCATTTCCAAAAATCCGATTGAGATTGCGCCTGTGTATGTTTATGAAGCGGAAAACGGCGTGATAGAAGGCGGTGCGCGCTTGGGCGAAGAAAACAGTGAGTTTGCGTCCGGCGGAAAATTTGTAGGCAATTTAGGCAAAGGCGGCAAAGTTACGCTGAACAACGTAAACGTGCCTGCCGCCGG
>JAISWY010000336.1 GCA_031270925.1 Candidatus Symbiothrix sp. | reverse complement strand
CCGAACTGGAAGAAAACAACTACAAACCGTGGTTCGACGAGCATAAACCCATTTACGAATTGGAAATCCTCCAACCGCTAAAAGCATTAGCCGCCGCCCTCACACCGTTTTTCGCCTCGGTAGATGCGGATATGGATTTCCGCCCCGTAAAAATGATTTCACGAATCTATCGCGACATCCGATTTTCAAAAAACAAAGTTCCCTACAAAAACCAGATGTGGATTTCATTTCAACGCCCGTTCGTGAAACAAGACCAAACATGGCTCTCGTTCCCGGGTTTTTACATGGAAATTGGAAAAGAAGGCATCGGTTATGGCATGGGAATGTACGACCCGCAAGCCAAAATAATGACCCGCTATCGCGAAATGGTCGAATACCAACCCGAACATTTCAAGCAGATAACCAGCGGTTTACACGAAAAACACGGCTTCCGAATCGGCGGCGAAGAATACAAGCGCCCGATGAAAAACGGTTTAGACGAATATTTCCAACCGTGGATTCAACGTAAAGGCATTTACCTCTTCAAACAAATCGCCGTTGAGGAAAAATTCTTTTCTTTGGAATTGGTTTCGTTTCTGGAAAAAGAATTTTCACTTTTGCAACCACTCTACAATTTCTTTGTAGAAGTTTGTGATTGAAAAAAAATCGTTATCTTTGCACGCAAAAATACTATAAAACATGAATTTATTTTTTAAATCCATTGCACCGCATATTGGAGTTGTCGCTGTATTTTTCCTCCTCGTACTCTTCTATTTCTTCCCTGCTTTTGAAGGAAAAGTCCTGCAACAAAGCGATATAACCCAATTTCAAGGCATGGCGCAAGAATTATTCGAATACGGTAAACCATCGGGATGGACGGGTTCGATGTTTTCAGGAATGCCAAGCTATCACATTACCCGTTACGAAACCGGCATCAATTTTGCTTCATATATTCATAACATTCTTTATTCGGATGTAGCGGGGCCGATTTTCTTTCTTTTGCTTTCGGCTTATGTAATGTTTCTCGTTTTGGGCGCTCCCTGGTGGCTGGCAGCTTTGGGTGCGATCGCCACGGGATTTGCATCCTACAATATTATTATTATCGAAGCCGGACATCTAAACAAGATATGGGCGCTGGTGTATGTACCATTGGTTTTGGCCGGAATATTCGCACTGTTCCAAAAGAAATATTGGCGGGGATTTTTGCTTTTCACTTTTGGATTGACGCTCTTGATTCTCGCTAATCACTTGCAAATAACATATTACGTCGCTCTTTTCTGCATTGTTTTGTTTATTGGATTTGTCATCGAAAAAATCAGGGAAAACGAATGGAAATCGCTCGGAATCATCTCCGGATTATTGGCGGTAGGATGTATTTTAGCCGTTTCTGCCAATTTTTCCAACTTGTATGTTAATTACGAAACCGGACAGGAAAGTATGCGCGGCCGCTCGGAACTAACGCCTGAAAATCAAGTGGATAAGGAAAAAGCGCAAGCCAACGGATTAGAAAAAGATTACGTTTTCGCATGGAGTTACGGAAAAGCCGAAACGCTGTCGCTGCTTATACCGAATGTGATGGGCGGAAAATCGGGAGGAACGTTAGGACGCGATTCGCATCTGTATAAAGAATTGAAAGCCAACGGCGCACAAACTCCCCGCGACGGTGTGCAAAGCTATACCTATTGGGGCGATAAACCTTTCACATCGGGAGCTGTGTATCTCGGCGCCATCGTTTGCTTCCTGTTTTTGCTTGCCTTTTTTATTGTTCCGAAAAACTTCAAATGGTGGATTTTAGGTGCAACTGTCTTGTTCTTTTTCTTGGCTTGGGGACGCAATTTTGCCACATTCAACGATTGGATGTATTACCATTTCCCGTTTTACGCCAAATTCCGGACGGTGGAAATGGCGCTGATTATTCCGGGATTTACTTTCCCAATTTTGGCTGTCTTAGCTATTAAATCATTGATTAATAATGACATAGAAATAAAAAAGAAACAAAATGCCCTGTATTGGTCGGCCGGAATTACTGCCGGTATTTGTTTGTTGCTGTGGATAATGCCCACCGCGTTTTTCAATTTCGAGTCTCCCACCTACGATGCGGCCATCTTACAGCAAGCACCCGATTGGTATTACACCGCACTCATCGCCGACCGTCAGGATTTATTGCAAGCCGATGCGCTTCGTTCGCTGATTTTCATTGCGTTAGCGGCCGGCTTGATTTGGATTTTGATTCAATCGAAAAACACCAAAACCGTTTTGCCTTGGGTTGCCGCCGGATTAACCGTCTTGATTTTAGTCGATCTTTGGACAGTGGACAAACGTTATGTGAACGAAAAAAACTTCCTCAGCAAAAAATCCCATCAAGAATCGTTTTCCGAAACACCTGCCGACAAGTTTATTTTACAGGATAAATCGCTATCATACAGAGTTTTGAATTTAAATAACCCCTTCAACGAATCGCGCACTTCCTATTTCCACAAATCCATCGGCGGCTATCATGCAGCGAAATTAGGTCGCTATCAGGATTTGATCGATCGACGGTTAAGCAAAGAAATTGGAGCAATTACCGACGCATTGCAAACGGCTAGCCATCCCGAAGATTTGTTTCCAACACTTCAAAACACGCTGACTTTAAATATGTTGAACGCCAAATACATTATTTACCACACGGAACAAGCGCCACTGCTGAATCCGTTTGCTTTCGGAAACGCTTGGTTTGTAAATAATTACCGTTTTGTCAATTCGCCCGACGAAGAAATGGCGGCCTTGGAAACATTAAATCCGAAAACCGATGCCGTCATCGACAAGCAATTTGAACCGGATTTGGCCGGTTTGCAAATCCTCCCCGATTCCGCCGCCAACATCGAAATGACAAGTTATGCCCCCGATAAAGTCGCTTATCAATCTTCATCGACACAAAAAGGATTGGCCGTTTTTTCCGAAGTATATTACAAAAACGGTTGGAAAGCTTTTATTGATGGACAGCCGGCTCCGATTGTTCGCTCCAATTGGATTTTACGGACGATCGTCGTTCCCGCCGGCAACCATCGCATCGAAATGGTTTTCGCACCGGATAGTGTGCGCATTTGCGGATACGTTACCACCCTTGCTTCGGGCTTATTGATTTTGTTACTAATTTTTGCAGTTCTTCGTTTCATTATTAAGAAAGAATATGACCGTTAAATTTTCCATTATAGTCTGCACTTACAACCGCGCCGAATATTTGAAAAGAACATTGCAGTGCATTGTCGAGCAAACCTATTCGCCGGAATATTTTGAATTGTTGATTGTGGACAACAACTGTTCCGACGGCACAGCCGATGTATGCCAATCGTTTATTGCACAGCATCCTACATTGAAAATTCGCTATTTGAAAGAAAAACAACAAGGTATTTCTTACGCCCGCAACCTCGGAGTGAACGAAGCGCAGGGCGTTTGGATTGTCTTTCTGGATGACGACGAAACCGTAAAACCCGATTTTCTGCAACAATTAGACGATTTTTCTGAAGAATACCTGCAAGCCGAATTGATTAGCGAACCCGTGCAACCGGTCTATGAAACCGCACCACCCGATTGGATGTCGCCCTACATGCTCCGCTTGCTTACCGGCGCTTACAACAAAGGCCGAAGCGTGAAAATCGTCGGCCGGAAAGATTATCCCGGCACCGGACACGCAGTTTTCAAGCGTTACCTTTTCCTGCGATACGGCGCATTCAATACCGATCTGGGGCGCAAAGGCAATTCGTTGATGGGTGCGGAGGATAAGGATTTTTTCCTCCGATTGATTCAAAACAACGTGAGATGTTATTATGTGCCGAAAGCGGTTGTCTTCCACCATATTCCGACGAGCAAGCTAAGCGAAAATTTTTTCCGTCGCATCGCTCTTGCTGTCGGGAAAAGCGAACAAGTTCGCACACTATCCCTCTCTAAAACAGCCTATTTGAAACGATGGTTCGACGAATTGGTAAAATGGGGCGCAACCGGCATATTATTTGTCTATTATACACTAAATGGACAACATTCCAAAGGGAAAAAATTAATCGAATTTCGTTCATTAGTAAGTAAAGGACTGTTAGCAAAAGACATATAATAATGATTCAATTTGCCGAAACACAACACAAAAACGCATTGATGAAGATGTGGAAATCGTGTTTTCCGCAAGATACGGAGACGTTTATTGAGTGGTATTTCCGGAACGTTTATCATGAGGAAGAATCTTTGATTGCGATCGAAAACAATCAACCGGTGGCTTTTGTACAAATGATTCCCTACGACATAAAACTTGGGAACGACATCCGGCCAAGCATTTATCTGTCGGGTGTGATGACTCATCTCGATTATCGTAATCGCGGATATATGAGGCGTTTAGTACAAAAAGCCTTGGAAGAAACAGAACAAAAAGCTTATCATTACGCTTTTTTGATTCCGCAGGAAGAAAAATTATTCGATTTATATGCGAAATACGGATTTCAACGGGCTTTTTCGAAAATAGAATACCGATCCCAAGCGGAAAATTTTATTGCCAACGGAAAATTTCAAAGCTATACCTCTTATAATGAATCGGATAGTCAATATTTATATTCGATTTACGACAATATTTTAAAATCGTATCCGAATGTGGTATTGAAAACGAAAAAACAGTTTGATAATATTTTATGGGATTTTTTCAACGAAAAAGGTAGTTTGTACGTCGCCGATGGCGAGATGATTTTTTCCAAACCTGCCGAATTACAATCCCCTTGGCTTTGCAAATATGGCAATAATACGGGAATAACGATTGATTGTTCGCATTACAAGGGAATGATCAAATCGGTGGACGGCTCGGTTCCACCCAAAGATGTTTTTATGATTCAAATGCTTGATTAGCGCTTTTTTAGGCTCAGTTGCAAAACCCTGTGTTAAGTAGAAGCGACAGACCGCAGGTCTGAATAAGAATAACCCCCAATGAAGCGAAGCGATTGGGGGGGGTGCGAGAAATACATCGACCACCTCAACCCGCAGGGTTGAATATCCGAAATAAATCACTAACCATCAACTTGTTAATTGATATATTCAACCCACTTCGGGGTTGAGGGGAGAGTGCTTAATTCGCTATCCCCCAATCGCTTCGCTTCATTGGGGGTTATTAACATTCAGACCTGCGGTCTGTTGCCTCTGCTAAACACAGGGCTTTGCAAACACACTTATGCATT
>JAISWY010000301.1 GCA_031270925.1 Candidatus Symbiothrix sp. | reverse complement strand
GCTCTTTACCGTCTTCGCGCCGATTTGACAACGCTTGATCCGAGTTTTGCATCGATTTTGGTAAATCCGTCAGTACCGGTCGATTGTTCGCTTTCCGCCTCCGGGAACATCAACGATATAAAGCTGAAATACAACATTTTACTACCAAATGAATCGGATGATACACAACGTCAGGTAAACAGTCTGCTTTATTCCGACGATATGAAAATCAAGGAAATAGCTTATCTGTTGGCTTTCGGAGCGTTTCTTCCGCTTCGGGACAATTTAGCGGATGCCGGAAATTCAAACCTTGTTAATTCCCTCGCCGCGCTGTCCAGCGGAGGTTTGAATCAATTGTTGTCGGGCATGTTGGGCGACAAATGGACAATCGGAACCGATTTTCGCACCCGCAACGCCACATTCAATACAATGGATATGGATGTAAACATTAGCGGCCACTTATTCAACGACCGCTTAATCATCAACAGTACAGTCGGTTATCACAACAACAACACACAGATGAACAATTTTACCGGCGATTTTTCGCTCGAATATAAATTAAACGCTTCGGGCAATTTAGTTTTGAAAGCCTACAACACCACAAACAACAGTTATTATGAGCAAGCAACTACCACACAAGGAGTTGGTCTTGTGTATAAACGGCAGGGGCGGACTTTGAAAAAGTTGTTTGGGAAGTTGAAATAAGCATTACCACGAATGAAACTTGCTGTCCGCATCCTTGTCTATCATCAGGATGCAGGCGGCTTTCTCTTCTGACGACAGATAGGAATTTTGCCTCAAACAGACGGAAAGCGTATCAATTCGCTTCGAACGAATGTAGATGTGCGATTGAATGGATTGAATGTCAAGACGATTCATTTGCATATTCTCGCTCCGGATAAATGCTTCGTCGGCCTCGATACGCAAATTGTCGCCGGAAATGGATTCTAAATTTATTTGCCGCTTTATTTGTTTGACAACAATCGCAGAGATGCCTGAACCGGAAATCCGAAACGACATCGAATTGATTTCCGGTGGCGAATAATTCCAGAACAATGTGTCGTTATGCACTGTGTACCAATCGTTTCTCACCAATGAATCTTTCGGAAGCGATACGATTAACTGATTTTCAATGCCCGTTTGAATGTTTATTTGCGCATTGGCCTGTATGACGATTGTATGAAATTTTTCCAACTCGACGGAATGTTCCACCATGCTTGTTTGGTGGTTCAACGCGCAAAGATTAAAAACAAGACAGCTTCCGAGCAGAAGAACAAAGAAAGCGATGACAATATAACTACTTGATTTCATGTTGATTACTTTTTAAAATAGTGATTAATTCCGATAAATCCTTCTCCGTTAAATGCAACAACCGGACTTTGCGGATAAATTCCGGCAAATCGTCGCGGAAAAATTCGTTTTTTTCCTTGTTGCGGATAATTTCCACTGCATTTTCGGATACAAAAAATCCGATTCCCCGCTTGTTGTCGAAAATTCCTTCGTCGTTCAAGAGGGAATAGGTGCGCAACAAAGTATTGCGGTTTACCTCTAAATCGGCGGCCAAATCGCGCACCGACGGCACACGATCGCCCGTTTGGAGTTTTCCCTCCAATATCTGGCGGCAGATATTTTCCGCAATCTGCAGAAAAATGCCTTTGGTTGATTTGAAATCCATACTCATACCTGCTTTTCTTTTAATTTGAAATAGGCCAAGCACAACGACAGGAAAGTGGTAGCGCCAAAAAAGACAAAAAATAAGATGGCCACATTATCCCAGCCTTTATGAACATTATGGACAGGCGTTTTCAAATCTAACAGTCTGAAAACCGTATTTTCGTCGGCATAAAAAAGAAAGGAACTGAAAGTGAGGCAAAAGAAAAATAAAAACAAGATAGCGCCCACGGCAATAACTGTTTTAACCAAACCGAAGCGGCTGAAAAACAAGCGAATAGAGAATAATAAACAAGCTATTGAAAAGATTATCCAAAGAATTAGAGACCAAGGCTCATCCGACTGATAGATTTTCGACAACATTACACCGTTTAGCGCATCAATCGTATGTTCGCCGGAAATATATCTTTCGGTGTGCATCAATGTCCACCGCGCCAAATGTGCATCCACGTAAAAAATCACGCAAAAGAATAAAATTCCGCCGACAATGTAAATCAGGAATTGCGACAACGCTTTTTCAAACGTCGAAGCCGGAAGCAAAAGGTAGTTTCCGGTCTTGATTTTGTCGCTCCATTCGGGAAACGCACTTCCGACAAAAGCGCCTAAAGCAAGCGCTCCCATACTTAAACAAGACATATAAAACGAATACTGTACATCAAAGTGATGCAGTGTGTTATTCATAAAAAATAAAAACCACGCATAAAAAGCAATAAAAGCGCCCGCGATAATGTATAAATACCGCTTGTAATTCAATTGCATATAAGCCGACAGGAAACGGCCGAAGCGGTTGATGCTGAAAAAAGAATTTTGTTTCATGAGATATTCAATAAATGGTTTTATTAATAATGGCGTTGAAAAACAATTCGAGATCGATTTTCGTTTCGTCGTTTCCTTCGTTGGCGCGGATAATCCGGTAACCGGAAGGCGATTTTTCGCTGTAAATGATTCGTGCATCGCCGGTTAGGTCGCTTGCCGTTTCAAACAGGTATTTGCGGCCGATATTTTCGATGTTGTCCTGCAAAACCAATTGGCCCTTATCGAGCGTTACAACGGAATCGATAATCGTATCAATATCCTTGACTTGATGTGTTGAAATCAGCACCAATTGTTGCTCGCCGACCGACCGCACCATCACTTTCCGGAACAGGCTTTTGGACGGAATATCCAAGCCGTTAGTGGGTTCATCCAAAATCAGCAGACGGCATTGGCTTGCAAAGGCGAAAGCGATCAGGAATTTTTTCCGTTGCCCGTGCGACAGTTTGTGGAACTTGTCGCGCCGGTTCAATTCAAATTCTTCCAAGATAGAAGACATCTTTTCTTGGTCGAAATCGGGATACAGCGGACTCAGCGCTTTCACATAACCATCCACCGAAACGGGCGGCAGCGAAAACTCTTCCGGAATCATGTAAATACTTGCAAGATAATCCGGTAGTCGTTGTCCGGGCTTGTAAGCGTTTACCAATAATTCGCCTTTTTGCGGCGATAACAGTCCGGCAATCAAACGGAGCAGTGTGGATTTGCCGGCTCCATTTTTTCCGAGTAGCCCCACAATCCGGCCGTCTTCGATATTCAACGAGAAATCGTCGAACAGCGGCTTGTGTTTTCCGTACCGGAAAGACACATTTTTAATTTCAATCATGACATATATATTTAGTTGTCTATGTAGCTAGGCCACAAAGATAGGGACTTTTTTTGTATTTGCAAAAAAATTACATAAATTTGTATTCAAAAATAAATTATTATGTGGAAACTTACATCTTTTTTCATCGGATTAGGCTTGTTTTCAGCATTTTACGCTTTCGCTCACAAGGGTATTGTTCCCGAACCGGTAGCCATCAAAACGAAACCGGGATATTTTGTTTTAAATAAAAACCGGGAATTGAAAGACCTTGTCGAACGGAAACAATTACCGGCTTACGATTCGGTTATCGGCGAAGAAGGCTATCGCTTGATTGTCGATCAAAAACGGATTTCGGTTGAAGCCAATGCAGCGGCCGGATGGTTCTACGCCTTGCAAACGCTCAATCAATTAACTGAACCGACTTCCGAAAACATTCAAATTCCTTGTGTCGAAATCGTTGATTATCCGCGCTTTGCATGGCGTGGCAGTCATTGGGATGTTTCACGCCACTTTTTCGATGTCGAAGCCGTGAAAAAACATTTGGATGTGATGGCGATGTATAAACTGAACAAATTCCATTGGCACCTGACCGACGATCAGGGTTGGCGTATCGAAATCGATCGTTATCCGAAACTGACAGAAATCGGTGCGTGGCGTGTCGAGCGCGATGTGCATTGGAATAAAAATACATTTGCCCCACAGGAAGGCGAGAAAGCGACTTACGGCGGTTTTTATACCAAGCAACAGGTTCGCGAAATTGTGGATTATGCGGCACAACGCGGCATCGAAGTGATTCCCGAAATCGAAATTCCCGGCCATTGTTCCGAAATCTTGGCGGCTTATCCCGAATTGGCTTGCGACAGTTTCCCGTATTTTGTACAGCCCGGTTCGTATTGGCCTCCGAAAGCGATTCTCTGCGGCGGCAACGATCAAACAATGATCTTTTTGAAAAACGTAATTGATGAAGTAATTGATTTATTTCCATCGACTTACATTCATATCGGCGGCGACGAGGCGTTTAAGGATAATTGGAAAGTCTGTTCGAAATGCCAACAGCGAATCCATGATTTGAACTTGAAAGACGAAGAAGCCCTGCAAGGCTGGATGATTTGCGAAATGGAAAAACACATCGCACAAAAAGGCAAACGAATTATCGGTTGGGATGAGATTTTGGACGGCGATGTAACTCCCGCCGCTACGGTTATGTATTGGCGTGGATGGTTGGGCGATTCCATTGCAACAGAAGCTGTTAATCGCGGACATAAAGTCATTATGACGCCTAATACTTACTGCTATCTCGATTATTATCAGGTAGAAAACGACTCGAATCAGGAAGCAATCGGCGGTTATTTACCGATTGAAAAAGTCTATTCGTTCAATCCGGTTCCCGCATCGTTTACACCCGAACAAGCACAATACATTCTCGGCGGACAGGCTAATCTTTGGTCGGAGTTTTTGAATACGCCCGAACAGGCGCAATATATGTTGCTGCCGCGTTTATTGGCGCTTTCGGAATGTGTTTGGTCGCCTTCGGAGAAGAAAAACCCGTCGGCGTTTATTGAAAAATTACCGGCGCAAAAACGGCGATTGACAAGTTTAGGCTATAATTGTCATTAAACAATTGATAAATAAGGTTTTACAAAGTAATTTTTGAGGTCAGACGATCGGTTCGTACAATATATAATCCTTTCGCCGGCAATCCGTTAATCGCGGTTAAGCCGCTTTTGCCGGTTAAAGTTCGCAACTGCCGGCCGGATACATCATAAATGCGGATAGCGCTGGCTTCGGCCGATTCCACGAAAAGAGTTGAATTTTGCGCGTATATTTTCATCAGCGGATTGTTTGCGGAAATACCGTTCGTTGCTTTTGTGCCGAAGATTTCAAATTCATACAAATTGGTGGTGCCGGAAATGCCGGAGCGGGGAATTTCGAGTTTTACGAAACGGCCTTCGACGGGTGTAATTGCATCGGTTTTAATATCTTCACTTTTTCGTCCGGCAGCGGAAACGACTTGATTCCAGCCTTCGTTCCGGTCTTCATTGCTTGAAATCAGGTTGAAATCGGGAGCGGACGAACGCAGATAAATATTGTATCGGCTGATGTTGTTCGTGTTAGAGCCGATCGAATGACTGTCGTAAATCTTGAATTGCGAGATATTGTAGTTGTCTTCCAAATCGACGATTACCCAACGCAGGGAATCAATTACGTCCGGTCGCTGGAAAGTCCATTTGGCCGAGTTGTTCGTTTTGTTGCCGTCTAACAGATGCAAGGGCGCTTCGTAGTAAAACGGTGCGGAAAAATAATCCACTACCGTTTTGCCTGCACTGATTAAATCGCCCCGGTCAATTTTACTCGAAAAAGAGCCGTAGATATCACAACCGTAAATCCGGACGGCGTTTTCGGGATTGTTATTATCGGTTCGAGTGCCGCGTGAAACCACTAATTTGAGGTAACGCGCTTCTTCGGGAACGACAAAAACAACCTCTTTTACATCCACTGAGGCTTGATTGGTTTTATGTGCGATTTCTTTCCAATCTCCTGTGGCTGTTCCCGTTACGGAAGTGTAAAGCCAATATTCCGGTACGTTTCCATTGCCTTCTTCATAAGGCGCCACATCGCGGAAAACAAATTTTTCGATATTGTAATAATCCGTCAATTCAAATACGACCCAGGGTTTTGTGGTTTTGTCGTCGCACCATTTTTTATTCCGGTCGATGTGATGATACAACAAATTGAACGCGCCTTCCGAGCCTTTGGTCTGACTGCTGAACGAATGAATGCTTACCGGATGATTGCCCAAACCGGCAAACGGCCAGGGCGCAATCCCGTTTCCGGTCTCTTCCGGTATGTCAAAAACGGGGTCGCCGTCTGCGGGTTGTTGCGGATCGAAAATCGCCACGCCCACTTTCGAGTCGGCGCAACCGTAATACAAAAACCACCGGCCGTTGTAATACGTTAAGCCTTCGATAAACACGGTGCCGCCATCGTTGTATTGTCCGCTTCGCTCGAAATCAGCCATCGGACGGAAAAACGGAACATCCAAGCGCTGAATCAAGCGTTGCGGATTCTCCAAATCGAACAGCATCTGTCCGGCTGCATAGGCGCCCGGCGTATAATTCGGATCACGCGAGCTATCGTTGGAATCGTTTTTCCCGTTGTATAACAGCAAGATACCATTTTCGGTAAGGATGGCAGGCGGGCCACATTCGGTCAATCGGCTGTCGAAATAACCGGCGCGAGGTACGGCCAGCTTTTTCAATTCATTGTTGTTGTCCAAGACCGGATTCCAGTGAATCAAGTCGTCGGATGTAGCGGCGTAAACGGCATCTTCGCCCCAATACATCCAATATTGTCCGTTGAGTTGGGCGATTACCAAGCGGTCGTTTTCGAGTTTGGTAACGATGGAAGCCGATTTGCAGCCCAAGGTATTGAATCGGCCGTTGTAGGCTTGTTCAAACGCCAAGCCGTGCTTATTCCAATGAATCAAATCAGTGGAAGTGGCCACCGCCAAACGAGCGACGCTTCGGTTCCATGCGGTATAGAACATCACGTAGAGGCCGTCTTCCGTTACCGCCACACGCGGATCTTCGCAGCCGCCTTCCCATTCGAGCGATTTGAAATCGTCCTCGCCGGGATACAAAACCGGAGCATTGCGGCGGGTCATCGTGATGCCGTCGGTAGATTCAGCATAACCGATGCGGGAAGTGCGCCGACCGATGCCTTGCGCCGAATTATCTTCCGCACGATACAAAACCACGATTTTTCCATCTTTGACGACCGCTGCCGGATTAAACGTATCGCTTTCTTCCCATTTGAGCATGGTTTTACGCATCGGGCAGTAAAATTCGGTCGGTAGAGGCGTGATAACCGGATTGGTTTCCGCGCGGACGAATCCGCCGAAAGCCCATTCCGGCAGTTTGTTCGTTCGGTTTAGAGCTACTTGGGCAGATAGAGTGAAAATGCCGCACAAAAGCAGACAAAATGTGAATGTTTGTTTTTTCATGATGAAATAAAAATTGATTTTTTTGACAAGCCAAAAGTAGAAAGGATTTTTCGATTGAAAAAATCGCCCAGTCGCTTTTTCTGCATTGGCAGAGATTTAAACTTTTTTGTCGTTGATTCTTACATTTATTATTTCAAATTATTTCCAAAAAACTTTTACTGTCCGCGTGTCAATTCCGAATCAGATGTCTCGACTTCGCTCCGCTCCGCTCGACATGACGCGCTTCCAGTGTGAGTGATGAGGGGCTGTCTCAAAATTACACGAATTAACACGAAAAAGACAATGCAAAAAACGTATGTGTTTGATTTACATTAAAATAAAATTCGTGTAATTCGTGGCTAAATTACTTTTGCGACAACTTCTTATGGGTTTCCGAAAGCACATTCCGTCCCATAAGGATTATCGGCAAACGGCCTTAAATTAATCAATCCGTAAACTCAACTGCACCCGCTTCCGCTCCAAATCCACCCCGATAACCTTCACTTGCACGTGCTGATGAATCGAAACCACCATCGTAGGGTCGGAAACATATCTGTCGGCCATATTCGAGATATGCACCAAGCCTTTCTCCTTGATTCCCAAATCGACAAAACATCCGAAATTGGTAATGTTGTTGATGATGCCGGGCAAAATCATTCCTTCGCGTAAATCGTTAATTGTGCGGATATTCGGATCAAATTCAAAGACTTTGATGCCTTGACGCGGGTCGCGGCCGGGCTTGTCCAATTCGGATTTGATATCGAGCAACGTCGGCATTCCGGTTCTTTCATTCACGTATTTGGCGAGTTCGATTTTGCTTTTTACCTCTTGATTTTTAATCAATTCATTGACGGAACATTGCAAATCGCCGGCCATTTTTTCGACGATATAATAGCTTTCGGGATGCACGGCCGAATTATCCAAGGGATTTTCAGCATCGGGAATCCGCAAAAACCCGGCTGCCTGCTCAAACGCTTTTTCACCCAAGCGCGGCACTTTCAACAATTCTTTCCGCGATTTGAATGCGCCGTTTTTCGCACGGTATTCCACTATATTTTTCGCCAGCGAAGGGCCTAAACCCGATACATAAGTCAATAAGTGCATACTTGCCGTATTGAGGTTCACGCCAACGAGGTTCACGCAGTTTTCTACCGTTTGGTCCAAGGCGCCTTTCAATTCCGTTTGATTCACATCGTGCTGGTACTGCCCTACCCCAATCGCTTTCGGTTCGATTTTGACCAGTTCGGCCAAAGGATCCATCAAGCGGCGACCGATGCTGACGGCGCCACGAACCGTAACATCGTATTCGGGAAATTCGTCGCGTGCGATTTTCGAGGCCGAATAGACCGACGCGCCGTCTTCGCTAACCGAGAAAACCTGCACTTTGCGGTCGTAACGCTGATTGGTAATGAACTGTTCGGTTTCGCGGCCGGCCGTTCCGTTTCCGATGGCGATGGCTTCGATGTCGTAACTGCCCACCAAAGTCAATATTTTCATTGCCGACTTAGTTGTTTCATTTTGAGGCGGATGCGGATAAATCGTTTCGTTGTGCAAGAGGTTTCCCTGCGCATCCAAACAGACAAGTTTGCAACCGGTGCGAAATCCCGGATCGATGCCCAAAACCCGCTTTTGCCCCAATGGTGGCGCCAAAAGCAATTGCCGCAGGTTTTCGGCAAATACCTTAATCGCCTGTTTATCGGCTTTTTCCTTCGACAAAGCGGCAAATTCGGTTTCGATGCTCGGTTTCAAAAGGCGTTTATAACTGTCTTTCATGGCCATAGCGACTTGTTCGGATGCTTCATTAGCGGAACGGACAAAGCGTTTGTGCAGCGTTTCCAAGCAATGCTCGTCGTTGGGAGAAATCGAAACACGCAAAAACTCTTCCGCTTCGCCGCGTCGCATGGCCAGCAAACGGTGCGACGAGCATTTCGACAGTGGCTCGCTAAATTCGAAATAATCGCGGTATTTGGCAGCTTCGGCTTCTTTTCCTTTGATTATCTTGGAAGAAATGATCGCCTCGCGACGGAAAATATTACGAACAGAATAACGTGCGCCTTCGTTTTCGTTGATCCATTCGGCTACGATGTCGCGAGCGCCTTGCAAAGCCGCATCGACATCGGCAACTTCTTCATTCACAAAACGTTCGGCTCGGCCGTAAACATCGCGTTCGTTTTGCGCCATGAGGATTTTCGCCAGCGGTTCGAGTCCTTTTTTGCGAGCTATTTCGGCTTTCGTTTGACGTTTGGGCTTGTAGGGCAGGTAAATATCTTCGAGTTCGGCGCTATCCCAACAATTGCCGATGCGGGTAATCAGTTCGGGTGTGAGTTTGCCCTGTTCGTCGATCGAAGTCAAAACGGTTTCTTTCCGTTTGACCAAGTCCTGTAATTTTTCGTATTGATGTTTGATTTCGCCGATTTGCACTTCGTCTAATCCGCCGGTAATTTCTTTGCGGTAACGGCTGATGAAAGGAATCGTTGCGCCCGCATCCAACAAGTCGATCGTTTTTGCGATTTGATGTTCGGGAATGCCTTGCGATTGGGCGATTAATCTGGGGTAGATTTGCATGATGAATATTCGTTTTATGTTGTTGTTCGGAATCTGTTTTATATAATTTCTATTTCCGTATTTTTTATTTCTTCAATAAGCTTTTACTTTTTGTAATTGATTATCGGGCAAAGTTAGCATAAAATTCTCAATTATACACAAACGCATAAAAATTTGGGTGCATTTCAAATTGTCGCACTGATTGTCTGGCTATGGTAATTTTTTCTATTATTTTTAACCACAAAGGTCACAAAGTTTTACAAAAGGGACACAAAGTAGCCATAGT
>JAISWY010000296.1 GCA_031270925.1 Candidatus Symbiothrix sp. | reverse complement strand
GGGCTATCAACCAGAATCCTTTGTTCGAAAAGACCACGCCCACGTCGCGCAATTGGAATTTTTCTTCTTCCGACTCCTCGACGCTTGCGGCCGTTTCGCGGTCTAACTTCTTATCCATCACACCGTAAACCAAAAAAATCAAAAAGCCGACAGTCAGCATAATCAGCGAAACAAGTAAAGGCGCAGACATTGAGAAATTGCGTGCGATCATCGGACTGAAAGCCATTGCAAAAGCCGTTCCCAAGCGTGCAATCGCCACTTGAATGCCCATTGCCAAAGCCAATTGCTTCGTCTGTCCAAACCATTTTACAATGATTTTGGAAATCGTGATTCCGGTAATTTCCGAACCCATCGCAAAAATGGCGAAACCCGAAGATGCCACTGCTATTTGCGTGCGGATTCCGAAAATGCTTCCGGCATCGGGCGAGATAAATTCAACGGCGTAATACTTTACCGCACAGCCTAATACCATCAATCCGGCGGAAAGCGTCCCTGTAAAGCGGACGCCCATCCTGTCTAAAATGATTCCGCCGAAAAACAGCATCAGCAGAATAACATTCAGCCATCCGTATGCACTGTTGAATATGCCGAACTCGCTGCTCGACCACGAATAAGGCTTTTCGCCCAACATATCCATCAAGGGCGACATCGCGTCGTTAAGGAAATAGCCCCACATCATGGTGAAAGACACGATAAGCAGGGCAAGCCAACGAGCCGTCGCCGAATCGCGTAATGTTTGTTTGATTTTTTCTGTCATATTATATATTTAATCTTCTATTATTTATTCTTTTTTCCTTTGAATCAGGCTTGCAAAGGTATCATAATATTTTCAGATTACACATAAACGTATAAAAATAAATAGGATTTTCCATTTATTTCCCGTAAATTTGCGCCCGTTTTCGAGTTTCACTCATTACAAAATGACAAATCGATTCAAAAAACGACTGTACACATTCTCTTCGCAAGGTGGAATATTCATGTTTCTGCGGGCGCAATTGGTTTCTCAATTAGCCACTTGGATTGATAACCTCACAGCATTCGGCCTCAAAAAAGCGATGGACTTCTTTCAGGTCAAATCGCTTTTCATTTTTTCTTTGTATATCAAATCGTATCTTTTGGCTACTGTGGTCGGACAAATCGTTGGCGGTATCGTTATTTGTATTGTCAATTATAAATGGACGTTTAAGGCAAGCGGTATAAAAAAGAAATACATGATTTTGAAATTCGTTTCGGTTTGGCTCGGAAGCTTGTTTCTGAATACAACGGGAACGTATTATCTGACCCGTCTATTAGTTCAAATGCCTTGGCTAACTCACGTCTTGAATCATACGGACGACATTTTTATCGTCGCCAAACTGTTCGTCGCATTGTTGGTCGGCTTTACATGGAATTACAATATGCAACGCTTGTTTGTATATAAAAACGTATATATAACCCGTTGGTTGAAAGGCTATAAGAATAATTATACTAATGAAAAGGAAATTAATCGGTAAAGAGGATTTTTGGAATGTACATCCGGCTTTTAAGGGAGTTTTCGGCAATTTGTTGATTAAAATGATAAGCAGCATTGGCGGCATCAACAAAGTAAATGCTGTATATGACGGTTCAAAACACGAGCCTACCGGATTGGGATTTACCATCGACTTATTGGATCGCCAAGCAATTATCCGCGAAGTAGAAAATATCGAAACGCTCGACGAATTGCAGGGACAACCGTTTATTACCGTTTCAAATCATCCTTACGGGCATATCGATGGAATCATGGCCATCAGCGTAGTAGCAGCTAAACGTCTCGATTACAAAATGATGGTCAATTGGATGCTGAACCATGTCGATATCATGTCGGAACATTTTATCGGCGTAAATCCTTATAACAAAGATACTAAAATGGCCACGCTCCATTCGAGTGTGAGCGGAATCAAACAATGCCTCGAACATTTGCACGACGGCCATCCGCTGGGTTTGTTTCCGGCCGGCAGCGTTTCGTTCCCTCATTGGAATCGCAAACCGGAAGACCGGGAATGGCAACCGACGGTATTAAAACTGATTAAAAAAGCCAAAGTGCCGGTAATCCCGATGTATATTTCGGGAAACAATTCCAAATTTTATCAATTTTTGGGATTGATCAATTGGCGCATCCGGATGTTTCGTTTGCTGCACGAAGTAACCAACAAGCGCGGAAAAACCGTACATATTCGTTTTGGAAAACCGATTTCGGTAGAAGAACAATCTAAATTCAACGACATCGAAGCATTCGGAAAATTTCTGAAAGAAACGACTTACGCCTTGAAATGCAAAGGGGATTAATCTTCCTTGGTCAAATCCAATTTCTCGTTATCCGAACCGCGTTCAAAATACTGTTTTTTCAAGGGATTGCGGCGGATTTCCTGATCGTTTTTCCGATTGTAATACAAATCGATCGCTAAATATAATGCGTTTCGGAACGAATCGGGCGAGACTTCGTTTTTTCCGGCTTTGTCGAATTGCGCATTGGTGTTCGACGACGTAATAATATATGGTGTGTTTGCGATGAAGAACGCGCCTGCTTCGTTGGTCAACGTTTGAAAAGCAATCATGCCCTGGTCGTAATACATGGCCAGCACCGCATCGAATTTTTTATAATCGTCGGAAGCAAACCATTGGTCGGCCGGATAAGGCCCGAAGCATAGCACGCCTTTATTGAATGCCGATTGAATGGCCGGACGAATGATTTCGTCTTCTTCCTTGCCGAATTTTCCTTCGGCGGTTTGCGGATTCAAAGCCAAAACAGCAATGCGTGGAAAAGTAACTTTAAAATCGCGAATCAGCGAAGTGCGCAGGTTTTGGATTTTTTCGCTCAACGCCTCCACTTTCAACAGCGCCGGCACTTCTTTCAAATTGATTTGATTGGTAGCCAACGAGATTCGCAAAGTATCATTGACCCAAATCTTTAAACCTTTTTTTTCTTCGTTCAAAGTCAGCAGCACGGATTTGAACGGATCGGACGCTGCGGGCGACAACACCAAGGCATCAATCGCACCGGCTTTCAAATCGTCCATAGCGCGGCGTAAAGCTGCATCGGCGGATTTGGCGCTTTCTTCGGTATATTTGCCCAATTCGACTACCGTTTCTTCGGTTCCCAAATTAATCAGGTTGATACGGCGAACGACGGCATCTCCGGCACGACTAATCGTGGAAATGTTTAATCCTTGAATATCAAGCGTTTTTCGATAATAAGCCAAGGCTTTCGACGATCCGTAAACCACTGGAACACACGATTCCACAATATGCGGTTCTTCCAAGGTTTTCAATATCAATTCGTAAGAAACTCCGTTTATATTTCCCTGCGTAATACCGACTTTTATCATTTTGAGAAGCTGTTTTAATCTGAATTTAAATCAAAAAAGAACCGCGGCAAAGCGATTCTCTATTGGTTGCGGAGGCCGGACTCGAACCAACGACCTCCAGGTTATGAGCCTGGCGAGCTACCAACTGCTCCACTCCGCGATTTCGGCTACAAAGGTAGTGTTTATTTTTTGAAAAACAAATTTTTTGGACTAAATCTTTTTTTTTAGGTGTTATTGACTTTTTGATGTAGCGCAATTAAAATTAGATGTCTCGACTTCGCTCGACATGACGCGCTTCCATAGAGAGTAATGAGGGAACAGGAGTCACCTGCAAAACCCTGTGTTTAGCAGAGGCGACAGACCGCAGGTCTGAATGTTAATAACCCCCAATGAAGCGAAGCGATTGGGGGTTAGAGAAATAACCACTCTCCCCTCAACCCCGAAGTGGGTTGAATATATCAATTAACAAGTTGATGGATATTCAACCCTGCGGGTTGAGGTGGGCGATGTATTTCTCGCAGCCCCCTCCCCCCCAATCGCGTCGCTTCATTGGGGGTTATTGATATTCAGACCTGCGGTCTGTCGCTTCTACTAAGCACAGGGTTTTGCAGGTGAGCCAAGCAGGAAGAGCGTAGCGACTTTTTCCTATTGATGCTACTGTAAAAGTGTTTTGTACTCCATTATCTGCCTTTTTTCATCCTCTATTGCCATCCCGATACAAACGGCATTAGGATAAGGTTTGTTGTAATGCTGTTCAAAAATCTGATTATAAGCTTCTTCCACTTTTTCAGCAAGGCTTTCGCCGGCGTAGGCAACTTTCATTTCAAAAATAAAAATTTTGC
>JAISWY010000281.1 GCA_031270925.1 Candidatus Symbiothrix sp. | reverse complement strand
ACCGGTTGACTGATGTCGCCGATTTCTTTCAAATCAAATACGGCTTCGTTAAATTCGGGAACCATTTGTCCGTAACCGAACCACGACAGATTGCCGCCTTCTTGCGCCGAACCCGGATCTTGTGAATATTCCTTCGCCAATTCGCCAAAATCGGCGCCGGCTTTCAATTTTTGCATGATGGTATCGACTTTGGCTTTTATTTCGGCTTCCGAAACCGGCACGGTATCTTTGGGTTGCGTGGAAATAAGGATATGTGCGGCATTCACTTCGCCCGGATTCAATTTTTTGTTATGTACCTTTAATATATAATAGCCTTGGGGAGTGCGGATGGGCATTGTGATTTTTCCGGCAGGCGTAGCAGTTAAAGCGTTTTCCAAAACCGGAGCTAATTTTAAGCCCGAATACCAACCCAGATAACCGGGACGGTCGCCGGCTTTGCTTCGTTCGTCGAAGGTATATTCTTTAACCAAATCTTCGAAATTAGCGCCTTTTTTCAGGGCTTTGTTGCGGATTTCGAGGGTTTTGTTGTAGGTTGCCGACGTATCGACGGGTGTGAGATTGAATGCTCCGCCTTTTTCCAATTGTGGAAAATTGACGAAAATAGCGCTGATTTCCGACCATTCGCCGGCACGCTTATAGGCATCTTCAACCATTTTCGGATTTTTCTCGGTTTCCAAATACGATTTGGCCAGTTGCGAACGGTATTCGTTCAACTCCTTGTGAAAAGCGGCCGTGGTGTCCAAGCCCTGCGTTTCGGCTTCGGCCACGCGCAATTTGAAATTCCGGAATAACGTGATGTACTCGTCCAGCGAACGTTTGTCGAGTGCATCTTCATTGTTATTCTTGTTGTAAATGTACTCAAACTCCGATTTTTTAACGTCTTTACCGTTAATCGTCATCACAACCGGATCATTGGTTTGAGCCAAAACGACGACCGATACAGCCATCAAACCTAAAGCAATGATGTTTTGTTTCATATTTTTAAAATTATTTTTATACTATATTTGATATTAAACGGAAGACGTATCGGAAAATTGTACAAGAATAATTTTTTTTATTCAAATTTCGGACTGTTAGCCATCGAAGAGGGAGAATTTCCAACTATGGTCGGCCAATCATTTACCCATTGAATTTTGTCCAGCATGACGTTTCTACCTCTGTTATTGTCCACATTGTAAGCATGATAAAGTATCCAGTCGTTACCTGCGCCATCCTGAACAATTTCCGAATTATGGCCTGTTCCGACAAAATAACTATTGCCGGTAATGACTATTTCGTGGTGATTTTGCATCATAGACCGTCCTTGTTTATCCGTATAAGGCCCCCAAAGGCTTTCTGATCTGCCTACGACCGTTGTATAAGTGCTTTTCAAACCTTCGCAGCAGGTACCTACCGACCCGAACAAGTAATAATATTGGCCTCGTTTGTGAATGTAAGTGCCTTCATAGACATCCGCTACCTGTTTTTTTTCAGCGCCTTGTCGGATACTCAAACCGTCGTCGCTCAATTCTATGCCGTAAATGCCGTGGTAACTTCCCCAGAACAGGTATTTTTTACCGCCGTCTTCAATATAACAAGGGTCAATGGAATTGACAACGCCAATCGTATGGCTTCGCAAGACGGGGCCTCGGTCGGTAAACGGACCTTCGGGTTTGTCGGCTACGGCTACGCCTACCCCGCTGGTAGCCATTGCATCCCAGATTGCCATGGAATAATAGAGTACATACTTACCGTTGATGCAATTGATGTCCGGCGCCCACAAACTGCCGCCGGTTTCCCAGGTGGGACGAGTAGCATTTGTAAAAACCGTACCTGCCTGACGCCATATTACCAAATCGGTGGAATGAAAAACCGGCATATTTCGAATATCTTCCGTGGTATATAAATAATAGCCTTTACCTTCAACATACAAGATGGAAGGGTCGGGTGCGCTTTTATTTATTACCGGATTTTCGTATTGAGCCGTTTCCACATCCGGGACATGAATATCTTCCGGTTTGTTATCGCAGGCCGTTAAGGACAAGGACAAGAATAATACACTAAAAAAATTCATAAATTTAATCATATTGATAGAAGAGTTTAAATTGAAAGGGGTCGTCTCAAAATTCCACGAAATAAACGATTTTCACGTTTTTATACGAAAAAGACAATGCTAAAAAACGTATGTGTTTGATTTACATTAAAATAAAATTCGTGTTAATTCGTGTAATTCGTGGACTTTTGAGACAGCCCCTTCGTTGATTATCAATTATTCAAAAACAATTTTACGGATACGATGCGCCCATGTATCGCCCACGTAGAATGTACCGTCGGGTGCGATGCAAAGACCTTCCGGTGCGCCGAATTTAGCGCTTTTCGCAGGTCCATCGCAAGTGGGATCGGAAGGATCACCCCAGTCGTTGCCTCCGGCAAAAGTCTCTACGCCGGTATCGGTAATCATCCGGATGGCGTGGTTGCCTTGATCCGGCAGATAAAGCTTGCCTGCTGCATCGGAACACATAAACCGGGCTTCGTTGAAAATCGCTTCGGCAAACGTTCCATCCAGGTAACCTCTTTCCGCAGTGGTGTTCAGCCATGTGGCGCCACTTCCGGGATTACTAATGTCCAAATAAGCCATTTCGCTACTTTGGCAAATGACAAACCATAGCTGGTTAGGATTATTTGCCCGGAAAGCGAGCGCCCACGATTCTGTCGCATTCCCCTGAGTTGTTACCGTTGCAATAGATTCGCCTTGCCAAGAGCTTGGATCAATCCGCACAATATCTCCGCTAAGATAGCGAGTGTAGAGTTTGCCGCTGGATTTATGGAGCGCCAGTCCCCATTTTTTTCCGCCCTCTATTACCGCATTGGTAATCGTAACGGTATTTTTTTCTACTCGCCATTGGTCTTTTGAGTCGATAGTAAGTATAAGATTTTCAGTGTCCGAATAGATATTGACATAGAATTTTCCGGTTTGTTGATCGTAAATGATCCCTAAAGGGCCACCTCCGGTATCATTACTCAGGAGTGTGATAGCATTACTATTATTTTGATCCATCCGGTAAATACCTTGATTCCCCTCATATCGTTTGACAAATACGATATTATCGTTTTCATCTACCGCTATTCCCGACGGAAGAATATAGTCGCCTCCGCTTGCAACCGTATAGACATAAGGCGTGTATTGGTACGCAAATTTTTGCGAATACGCCAATGAATCGCCACCTACTACCACCGAAATGTCGCATTGTTCGCCGGGGCCTTTCGGGACAAGCGCTGTTATCCTTGTGTTGGTAATTTCGGTTATTTCCGCACGTTTGTCGTTGAAATACACCTTAACAGCATCCTTTACATCCCCGAAGTTTTCGCCGGTCAAAGTGATTTCGGCGCTGTGTCCGCCGGTTGCCGGTTCAAAAGAGCTTAAAGCCAGCGGATAATGTACTCCTGCCTGAGTAACATTGATTTCGATACTTTTCAAGCCGGACGCCGATAAAATAATTTTACCGGTTTGTCCTTCCTCCGAAGTATTCGCTTTAGCCGTAATGGTCAGCACAACGCCATCGGCAATTTTGTTTCCTTTGGTAGCCGTAAGCCATGTTTCGGCGCCGGCAGAGGGAACTGCCGTAAAATCAACATTGGCGTTTACCAAAACTTCCACACTTCCGCCCTCGGCGCTAAACACTTGGGTTTGAGCATCCTTGGCAACCGATAAATACGGTAATTGCGGATCTTCTTTTTCATCACAAGCCCAACATACACCGGCAAGGATAAAAACACATACTGATAATTTCAGAAATTTGTTCATAATGTTTAAAATTAAAATGTAAAAAAAAATATGAATTATTAATTGTTAATTGTTCCATCCATCATTTGGCGTCAGATTATCGTTTTTTTCCATTTCGGAAGCAGGGATAGCCC
>JAISWY010000338.1 GCA_031270925.1 Candidatus Symbiothrix sp. | reverse complement strand
TTAAGATTAATCCGCTTGATTTTTGTGTGGATCCTTATCGCAAATCATTGTCGGGCGGCTCGGATTGCCACATTGGTTTATTTGCCGGAATGACGGGAACGGATCTGCACATCCCCCATTTAAATGAAAGACTGAAAACCGAATCGCACTCGCAATTAGCATTGGAAGCGATTCGCAACGGCGCGATGGCTCCTTTCGGAAGCTACCAAAATACGCAGAAAATGACCATTGCCTTGTTGCATTACGCTTGCCAGATCGCCCTCAACTACAAAGATCCGGGTTTAGTACGTTTATTATTGCATAAGGGAAGCGCCAACGATAAAATTATTTCCATGCTGGCTTCCAACCTCTTTTTAGAGGTGCAAAAACACAAAGTAACCGGCTCATTTATCAAAACATTTTTAGACAGTTTGGACGGCGAAAATCCCCGGCAGATTAAAAAACTGATACTCAAACCGGTATATCGACCGATTTTCAACGAAGCGGTTCATATCGCACAAAAGAAGAAAGACAACAAAGCCGATTTGGTCAACGGATATTACGATTCGATTGTGAAAATCAACGATCTATTTTCTTCGATTTTGGCTAAGCGGATTGAGAAAAAACTACGGAAATCGAAGATCGGAAAACAGATTCAAGGCACTTCGTTAGAGTCGTTTATCGAAAAACTCGAATTGCCGACCTACATTCGAAAATATGCCGAATCGGATAAAAAAGGCAAGAAAGGCGCGTTTAATATTTCCGAGTTTTTAGATGGATTGTCGTTTCCGTTTTTCGGTTCGATGTTCATTCTGTCTGCGCATTTTGCGAGCGCCAAAACGATGTTCCACACCCGCCCGTTCCTGAACGATTTTTCCAAGCGATTGGGTTGTTTCGAGCATCCCAGGCGGGCGCTTTGGCTAAGCGATACTTTCGGCGACAAAAACGGCGTTTCGATTGTCCTGAAAGAAATGCACGAGGAAATCAAAAAGAAAAACCTGCCGAGTGATATTGTAGCTTGCAGTTCGACTTTGAAACCGGACGACCATCTGATTGTCTTGAAGCCGATTAAGGAATTTTCACTGCCGATCTATACGGATTACGATTTCAGGATTCCCAATTTCCTCGAATTGCACAACCTGTTTTCCAACGGCGATTACGATCGGGTGATTTGTTCCACCGAAGGCGTCATGGGCTTGTGCGGATTGTATCTCAAACATGCCTGTTCGGTGGAAGCCTCGTTTTATTTGCACACCGATTGGTTGATGTTTGCGCGGAAATCGCTGCATATCGAAGGGCATAATTTGAACCGTGTTCGCCGTCTGTTGCGTTCGTTCTATCAAAGCTTCGATCATGTTTTTGTGTTAAATTCCGACCAGAAATCGTGGCTTTCGGGAATGCAAATGAATATCCGCGCCGAAAAAGTGCATCAAACCGCGCATTGGGTAAACGAATGTTTCAAACCGTGCGAGCCGGATAAGGAAAATTTATTCGGATTAACGGCTAATGAGCCGGTTTTACTCTACGTGGGGCGCATAAGTCCCGAAAAAGGCGTGCTGGAACTTCCATCCATTTATAAAGGTGTGAAACAGAAATACGAAAATGCAAGAATAGTAATTGTCGGCAAAGGGCTGGCCTTGGACGAGTTACGCAAGGAAATTCCCGATGGCATTTTCATGGATTGGGTAGTGCAAAGCCGTTTACCCGAAATCTATTCGTCGGCGGATATTTTGGTGTTGCCTTCCAAATTCGATACGTTCAGTAATGCGGTACTCGAAGCGTTGAGTTGTGGATTGCCCGCGGTCGCCTATAAAACCAAAGGTCCGAAAGACATTATCAAGCACGAGAAAAACGGATTTTTGGTTGATACGAAACAGGAAATCCACGAGCGGATAATCGAATATCTGGATTCGACTTCCAAAAAATCGTTCCAAACATCAGCCCTTAAAAGGGCAAAAGATTACAATGCCGACGCCATTCTATCGGACTTTATAAACACAATCGGATTGAGCAATGCAAAATAATTTATCCTGCTGGTGGAAACACGGAATCGTGTATCACATTTATCCACAGAGTTTTAAAGATGCGAATCGCAACGGAATCGGCAATTTGCAAGGCATTATTCAAAAAATGGATTATTTGACCGATTTGGGCATTACGGCCGTTTGGTTATCGCCCATTTATGAATCGCCGATGATTGATGGCGGTTACGATATAACCGATCACAAACAGATCGACCCTGTTTTCGGTCGTATCGACGATTTCAGGCAATTGCTCGAAGCCGCTCATCAACGGAATATTCGGATAATCATGGATTTGGTGTTGAACCACACATCCGACCAGCATCCTTGGTTTGTGGAATCGCGCAGTTCCAAAGAAAACGTGAAACGCGATTGGTATATCTGGCAAGCGCCTAAAAATCGAAAACGTCCCAATAATTGGATGACGAATTTCGGTAAAAGCGCGTGGCAATACGACAGGCCGACCGGAGAATATTATTACCATTCCTTTTTTGCCGGCCAACCCGATTTGAATTGGCGAAACCCGGAAGTTAAAATTGCCCTGTTCGATATCGTAAAGTTTTGGCTCGATCTCGGCGTAGATGGTTTTCGTTTGGATGTAATCAATATGCTGATTAAAGATAAACTGTTGCGACGAAATCCGATTAATCCATTGAACGACAATGTTTTTAATCGCAACCAACCCGAAGTGTATGAAATCTTAAAGGAATTTCGTTCCATTCTCGATCAATATCCAAACCAAGTGAGTATCGGCGAGATATACGCTTTGCCGCCCGGACGTCCGCAATTGGCAACTTCCTTTTTGGGCAATGGCAGCGATATGTTGCATTTGGTATTCGATTTTTCGCTTGTTTATTCGCTTTGGAACGCTTCGGCTTATTACAAAGTTGTCGATAATTATTACCGGAATATTCCTGCAGGCGCTTGGTCATGTTTTTTCCTTTCGAATCACGATGTAGGAAGATGCACCAAACGCTTCGGCTTCGAGTTGTACAAATACGCCAAAGCCAAGCTTCGCGCTGTGATGCTCCTGACGCTTCGAGGCACGCCTTTTATCTATTACGGCGACGAAATCGGCATGGAAAACGCCTTCGTTCCCAAACGGAAAATCAACGATTTATACGGACAGATTTTTTGGCCGTTCTATCAAGGCCGCGACGGTTCGCGTACACCGATGCAATGGAGCGACGGTGTGTATGCCGACTTTTCTTCCGAAGAACCGTGGTTGCCCATCAACAAAAATTACCGGAAAATCAATGTGGAAAACGAATCGCAAGATCCTCAATCGGTCTTGTCGAATTACACAAAACTCATTGCGTTGCGGAATGAACAAGATGTTTTGCAATCGGGCGAAATCGAATTTTTGAGTAAAGGAAAACAAAATATTTTGGCGTACAGTCGATATTCCGAAAACAAAAAAATCATTGTGATATTGAATTTCAGCCTGTTCAAAAAGAAATGGAAATTGAATATGGACAATCCTTCCAAAATCCTGTTTTCTACCCATCAACGACCGGAATCGAAAAACACCGATTCGATTCCGTTGTGTCCGTTTGAAGGCTTAATCCTTGAAATAAAAACCGGATGAGCGCCCAATCGGAACAAAAGGAATTACAAAAAATACGTCCGCAACGTGTCGTTTATCCGATATTGATTGGCTTTTCCGTCATTGCTTACCTGTTTTACAAGGAATTTGACCCGGCGGTGTTTCGTTACGGCAACATTCATTTTACGGACAAGGCTATCTTTTGGCTAATGCTTGCGTTCTTTTGTATCATTATCCGGGACGTTTTTTACATTATCCGGCTGCGAGTTTTTTCGAATAACGAATTGAATTTGCGACAAGCATTTCGCATCACGATGTTATGGGAATTTACTTCGTCCATCACGCCGGCGGCTTTCGGCGGAACAACTTTGGCCGTGGTGTTTATCCACAAGGAAGGAGTCAGCATCGGCCGCAGTTCCACTATTATCATGCTTACCGCCTTGCTGGACGAGTTGTATTTTGTGTTGATGTTTCCGCTTTTGCTGCTTTTCATCGGTCCCGGCGAATTGTTTCACATTATTGGTTCGGCGGCGTGGTCGTATGGCATATATACCGCAGTAATAATCGGTTACGTTTTAAAATTGTTGTGGTTTCTAACGATTTGTTTCGGATTGTTTATCAGTCCGCGCGGATTCGGAAAATTGATTTATCGCCTGTTTCATCTACCGTTTTTAAAACGATGGAAGCGAGGAGCAGGACAGACGGCAATCGACCTGATTAAGGCCTCGAAAGAAATCCGGCTGAAAAAATTTTCCTTTTGGTGGAAAACCTTTTTAAGCACATTTATCGCTTGGACGTCGCGCTATTGGATTGTCAACTTCCTGCTTTTGTCGTTCTTTTTTACAGACAGCCACTTTTTGATTTTCGCTCGTCAGGTGGTCATGTACATCGTGTTGATGGTCAGTCCCACGCCGGGCGGTAGTGGCATTGCCGAAATGATGTTTAATCAATATCTGGGCGAATTTATTCCGGTGGCCGGTTTTGCCGTGGTCTTGGCTTTGTTTTGGCGACTGATTACCTATTATCCATACTTGATAATCGGGTTTGTGTTGTTTGTGAAGTGGGTAAATAGGAAGTTTTAACCATATCCGACAATATATTTCAAAAGATTTTAGGAAAAATTTGAAAAATACCGTAACTTTGCATCTGTTTACTAATTTGAAAAGAGATGAATAAACGGTGGATTTTATTGGTTTGCTTGGCAAGCATGTTTTTTTGTATGCCTTTGTCGGCTCAAATCGGCTACGGCGGCAAACCGGTTTTTTTCGGAAACGCTTCCGGTTTGCGGAGTGAAACGGCTGTTCCGGTAATCGAAATGCAGGCTTTTGATGTAGATTCGGCTTTGCGTTTAGACGAAATCAACGAGCAGAATATGCGGGGAAGTTTTACGTTCGCGCATAAGTTTTATACCAAAATCAGCAAAGGAACCGCCGGCGAAAACGGTGTTCTGCCCGATGGAACGAAATATTGGCGGGTTAAAATCCGTTCATTGAAAGCTTATTCCATCAATCTGCTATTTACTAAATTCAGGATTCCCGAAGGCGGAAAATTATTTATCTATAACACCGATTTTTCGCAGGTTATCGGTTCGTTCGATCATCGAAATAATTCCGACGACGGCATTTTTCCCACCCGCCCCGTTGCCGGCGAAGAAATTATCGTGGAATATTCCGAGCCTGCCAATGCTGCTTTTGAAGCCGAATTGGAAATCGGCGAAGTGAATCACGATTACCGCGACGTTTTGAGATATGAGCCGGCCAACGATAACAATGCGACTAAAAATTTCAGATGTATGCCCGATGTGATTTGTGATAATGCCGACGATCCGAATAATCGAGCCGTAGTTCTTTTAATTATCAATGGCACAGGAGGTTGCACAGGAACATTAATCAACAATACCGAAAACGACGGAAAGCCTTATTTGCTCACTGCCGTCCATTGTTTGAACAGCAGCATCGCTTACAGCATTTCGAAAGACAAAGATTTTTACATTGAACGCGCCGGCACGGTTATCGCTTTTTTCAACTACCAGCGACCGGTTTGCGGTTCGACCATCCGTCCGACAGAAGAAATGTCGCTGGCACGCACCTATCCGCGAACAATTATCGAAAAGCGTGATATTGCCTTGCTCGAATTTCAGGAACAGCCGCCTTTTCATTACAATGCATATTATGCCGGTTGGAATGTTAATTCAAATGTTGCTTCAGACAAGCCGTTTACGAATATTCATCATCCCTCGAATGATGTAAAACGTTATAATACATGCAATAATAATTTGTCTATTACAACATATAGCGTTCAATCAAACGGTTATCCTAAATATTCTTTTGCAGAGGATTCGCATTGGAAAACACCAAATTGGACGATCGGTTCAACTTGGCCGGGATCATCCGGTTCGCCGCTGTTTGAAAAAAATCACTTGCTTATCGGCGCTTTAACGTCGGGAGAGTCGGATTGTACAGGAAATAATCCGAATGGAAAATATGATGTTTTTTCCATATTTTACAAAGGATGGACAGTTGATAATCAATTTGAAAATTCGGAATTAGGACATGATTTCGGAACAGTAAAATCGTGGTTAGATCCGAATAATAGTGATGTAGAACAGCAATCCGGTTTCGACCCTCACGCGGAAAATCCCTTGCAGCGCATCGGAAATTTCAATTATACGAATGAAAACCAATTAATGAAAACCGAATATTCCGCTCCCAATTCGGGTTATGTTTTTGGAAGCAACAACTTACAGACAACCGAGTTTGCGGAAGCTTTTTCCCTTGAAAAAGAGAGTATCCTGCATGGCGCCTACCTGTTTTTACCTTCGATGAGTTCGATGCCTTCCAACGTAAAAGTAAAAATTTATACCGGAGAAAACGCGCCGGAAACCTTATTAGACGAAAAACCGTTCCTTCCGCAGTATTTGAATTACGGCAGCGGCCAATTCTATGAGGTCAATAAAACGATGACCAAAATAACCGAAAATTTCCTTGCGTTCGATGCGCTTCCGGTCGGGAAAAAATTCTGGATTGCCTACGAAATTGATTCCAACACAAGCGATTTCGCAGTTTGCAATACCGAAATAGCTTCGGAAAACGTAAGCACGGCTTGGATAAAAAATCAGGAGGGAGTATGGTTGCCGTCGGATCAATATACGCCGCAACCGGTCAATAGTTCGCTCGCGATTCAAGCTTTATTGACGAATGGCAATAACACCACCACCGATCTAATCAAAAAAAATCACGCCGCTTGGGTATATCAACGCGCTGAAAACCGGTTGCTTCTGAACGAAGGAAAAGCCGGAATCATTGTCATCTATTCGACCAACGGACAATTGCTGGAACGTATTCCGGTTGCATCGGGACAAGCATCAGTCGCTGTTCGTCCCGCTCCGAAAGGAACCATCGGCATTGTGCGCTATACAAGTGAGAAATCAACATTTATCGGAAAAATCATTTATTAATCTTCTAAATAATTCGTTTATGCTAAATCAATCAAAAAATTTCTCTTTACTGAGTTTGTGCTTGGTAATCGGTTTATTTGCATCTTGCAAAAGTACATTAAAACCTTTGTCATCGCAAGTAGTTCAGGTTACGCCACAACCCTTGGAATTAATCGGCACGAAAGTTCCGGCAACCATCAACGCCACTTTCCCAGCCCAATGGTTCAACAAAAAAGCGACATTGACGGTTACGCCCGTTTTGCGTTATGCCAATGGCGAAGCAGTTGGAACGCCCTACTCCTATCAAGGCGAAAAAGTGGCCGGAAACGGACAAACGATTCCCGCGAAAGAAGGCGCCAATGTTACTTTGAAATCGTCTTTCGATTATGTTTCCGAAATGCGTAATTCGCAATTGTTTTTGACTTTTGATGCAAAAATCGGCAAAAAATCAATCGCTTTGCCCGATTTGGAAATCGGTCAGGGTGTTTTGGCGACTGCCGCTTTGATCAATCCGATGTCCGAACAAACGGCTATTGCCGCCGACGGCTTCCAGCGAGTTATCAAAGAAGCTTACGACGCCAACATTTTGTTCTTGATTCAACAAGCCGAATTGCGTTCGACCGAACTAAAAAAAGGCGAAGTGGTAGATTGGAAAGACATTGTGGCCAGCGCCGCCGCCACTGAAAATCAAAAAGTGGATATTGAAATTTCGGCTTACGCTTCACCCGACGGCGGTTACGATTTGAACGAAAAATTGGCCGGAAAACGAGAAAGTGTTACGAAAGAATATCTATCAAAAGAGTTGAAAAAATCGAAAATCCAAGCGCCCATCAACGCCCGTTACACCGCACAGGATTGGGAAGGTTTCAAAATCTTGGTCGAAAAATCGAATATTCAGGATAAAGATTTGATTTTGAGAGTTTTGTCGATGTATTCCGATTCGGAACAACGGGAACGTGAAATCAAAAATATCTCGACTGTATATTCCGATTTGGCGGAAACCATTTTGCCGCAATTGCGCCGTTCGCGTTTGACGGCCAACATCGAAATTATCGGTAAATCCGATGATGAAATTGTCGCCGCCGCACAATCCAATCCGCGTTCGTTGAGCGTAGAAGAATTGTTGTATGCCGCAACTTTGGCAAAAACCGATGCGGAAAAAGAAGCTCTTTATAAAAAAGTTACGGAAATTTTCCCGAACGATGCCCGTGGATTCAACAACTTGGGCGCCGTGCAATTCGCACAAGGTAAAATTACCGATGCGGAAAAAGCTTTCAAGCAAGCATTGAAGTTATCGTCTAATTTGCCCGAAGCCAATTACAATGCCGGCTGGGTGGCTCTTACGGAAGGCGATACCGATACTGCAAGTCAATTTTTCGGAAAATCGGCCGGCGTTCCCCAATTGAACAACGCCATGGCTTATTTAGACGTTTTGAAAGGCAATTACACGCAAGCCGCCAAAACATTCGGGCAAAGCGCGGGCAATAACGCCGCCGTAGCCCAGATTTTGGCGAAAGACTACAATGCCGCACAAACGGCTTTGGATAAGATAACTTCCCCTGATGCGGACACATATTATCTGAAAGCGATAGTAGCCGCCCGTACCAACAACCTAAATTCGGTGGTAGAAAACCTGAAACAATCGGTTGCTTTGGATGCCAATAAAGCTACACAAGCTTTGAGCGATACCGAATTTGCCAAATATGCAGCAAATGCGGCTTTCTTGAAAGCGGTAGTAAAATAAAAGATTGATGCTTAGGACGGAGTTTGATTTCGACATATCGAGACAAACTCCGTCTTTCCTGAAATATAAAAATATGAAAATAAAAATCATCAATCAATCGAAAAACGCTTTGCCGGAATACGAAACGCCGCAATCGGCAGGATTGGATCTTCGCGCAAATATTGACGAACCCATTGTCTTAGCTTCGCTGGAACGCGCCTTGGTTCCAACCGGATTGTTTATCGAATTGCCGGCGGGTTACGAAGCGCAAATCCGTCCCCGTAGCGGTTTGGCCATCAAGCACGGCATTTCGTTGGTCAATTCGCCCGGAACCATCGATTCGGATTACCGCGGCGAAATCAAAGTGATTGTGATAAACCTTTCCAATCAACCATTTACGATTAATCCGTGCGAGCGGATTTGCCAAATGGTTATCGCAAGGCACGAGCGCGCCGAATGGGAAGAAGTGGAATCTTTAAACGAAACG
>JAISWY010000237.1 GCA_031270925.1 Candidatus Symbiothrix sp. | reverse complement strand
CTGTTGCCTAAATAGTGCATGATGGCGCCTCCCGAACTTAGAAAGTTGGTTCGTTCAAAACGCGCATTGTCCGCCAAATCAATAGCGGCGAATTTATTCATATAGGCGTATTCACCCTGATAACGAAGTTTGTCGATTGCAAACTCTCCTTCAATGCGCAACAGTACCGTTCCGTGGGCAGGTACAATCGTTTCGTAATAATCCGTAAACTCGCCCAAATCGGAATGTTGCCACAAGTCGCGTACCTGCGCTTTTTCGCTTAACTGAATATCCTTGAAATTCACGCGAATGGTTTTGGGAGTTTCGCTCGGATTGTACAATGCAACGGCGCGAACTTTCCCGTGCGCCGTTTCAATCGGTTTGGCAAAGACCATCGTTTTGCCGTTTCTTGCAACAACTTCGGCTTGCAGACAAAGAGGATCTTGATTGACAGCGATTATTTCCGCGTTTTTCAAAATATCCAATGACGATTGCCGAATACCTGCAAAATTACAACCGATAACGAGCGGCGAACTCATAATCGCCCACATTCCGAAATGCGTTTTTTCTTCCTCGTTGTCCAGTCCGCGACCCAATTGCAACATATCCATATCGTTGAATTTTCCGGGCGAGCAATAGGGCGCCAGATAAGTGTTGAGTTCGACAATGCTGTGAATGGAGCCGAAATTATCCCAAATATCGCCCGACATGCGCCACGAATCGGCCACATCACGCGCCCATGTTCCGGGAAAAGACCACCGGCAAATATTGTAACGCAACTTGCGACCTAATTCGGTTTTGAGCTTGGCGATAATGTTGCCGACATTCATATAAGTCGTTTTCTCATTAAGCCCTAATTCAATACCTCCGCAATAATCTACTTTGATGAAATCGTAATTCCACGTATCGAAGAAGAGGCGCAAATCTTGTTCTTCGTGATCGTACAAGCCCGAATTTTTGCCGGCTTCGTCGCCTTCGTGAATTGAGGCACAAGTATTTCGTCCGATTTCGGAATAAATCCCGGCATGAAGCCCTTTGGCGTGAATGTAATTGGAAACGGCTTTCATTCCATTTGGGAATTTGGAATTGACCTGCAAATGCCCTTCCGCATTGCGTCCATTGAAATAACCGTCGTCGATATTGACCCACGAATAACCGTAATTTTTCAATCCGAGCGAAACAACCGAGTCGGCGGTTTCCTTAATCAGCGCTTCGTTGATATTTACGCGATTGGCGTTCCACGAACTCCAGCCCATCAACGGTTGCTGGTCGCCGCCAAAAGCCGTATTGAGAATGTATGTCGCTTGAAAATTTGGACTTACGCTCAGAACGCTCATCCCGCGAGGCGGCGAAGTAAAATTGACCGAAGTTATATACATCTCACGCGGATTGACGGCGGTTTCGCTTTTGTGTGCATGAAAAGCCATTTTCAGATTGTTGTCCTTGTCGCGGAACAGACAGTGATGTCCCGACCCGAACAGTCCGTTGGGTTTTTGCAATACCGGGTTGCCGCTGTATTTTGTCCAAGTACCCATAATATCCTGACTCCATGCATAAGCTACGCCGTAGTTCTGACTGCGGTAATCGTTTGCCGAATAGGTCAAGTAATAATAACCGTTATGCTTTATGACGAAAGGACCTTCGTTTACCTTTCCCAAATCGGCTTCCCAACCCGAAGTATTGGCGGCGAAACAAAGATGTAAGGTGTTGTTTTTTATGGTTTTATAATCGTTTTCAAGTTCTGCCGTCCAGATGGCATTCCCATCGGTAAAGCGAACGAAAAAGAGATACGCTTTGCCGTCGTCGTCGATAAAGAGTGAATGGTCGATTGCTTTTTCTTCCAGCATCGCTTGCTTTACATCCTGCACGAATGGGCCGAGCGGCGAATCGGAAGTTGCCGTGCAAATATGCTCATCGGCGGAATAATACATGTAAAACCGGCCGTTGAGGTGATAGACTTCGGGCGCCCAAAACCAGCGGTCGGCATAAGAATTGTTTTTGTGTAAAGCTAAATTGGGTTGTTTTGTCCAATATTTCAAATCGTCGGAAGTATAAACGACTATCCCGTTGGAGTCGGACGTTCCGTATGCATAATATTGATTGTCGTGAAAAAGTACAAACGGGTCGGCCAGCGGGAGTTTCGTTTGAGCGCAAAGCGTTTGTAATATGCTCAATGCCAATATGCAGCAAAGAGTTGTTGTTTTAATCCAAATCTGTTTCATGATATTTTTTTTAATTGTTAAATATTTGCACTCATTTTGTTACTGTTACTATTATTGTTGCATCACAAACTTGTGAAGGCAAATCTATAATAATTTTCTTTTCGGCCGCCACGTATTGCCACCTGCCTTCCGCGCCGCTTGCAAATTGCACCGATGATGGTTGGTTTTTTGCCGGCAATTCCAATCGGTAGGCACGTTGCGCCGGCATTCCTTCAAACGAGCCTTCGCGCGGGAAAATGGTGTAGGCGCTTACATTGCCGTTTTTTTCTTGCGTAATTTTAGTGAAAGTGTAGGCGCCGGTTTCGTAATTGCTGTTATCGTTTTCGTCTTCGTAATACGAAAATTCGCCGTATTCGCCGGGTGTAAATTTCAAAATCAGCAAATCGGGTCGCGCCGCTTGCAAATTTTTGATTTTCGGAAAGTTAGGAATAATTGCTCCTTCGCGATAGTAATATGGAATTTGTTCGCGGGTAAAGGAACGTGTTACAACTTGATTGCCTTCAAGCAATGTTCCTGTCGCCACTTCGTACCATTTCCCTTCAGGTAGCCAGACGGTTTGTTCTACCGAATTAGCGCCCTTGTCCGATTGGGTAATCGGTGCGACGAGAATATCGTTTCCGAACATGTATTGAGCTTCGTAACGATAGGCTTCATCGTGTTCGGGATAATCGTAATACATTGGACGACAAATGGATATTCCCGTGTCGTAACTGTAACGCGCCATCGTGTAAATATACGGAACGAGCGAATAACGCAATTCTACCGCATCGCGCATTTGTTCAAAATTCGGGAAAAGCCAAATTCGCCGTTCAATATTCGAATCGTTGGTGGCATGTGTGCGCAGAATCGGCGAAAAGACGCCGTACTGAATCCATCGCAAATAAAGTTCTTCGTCGTTGGCGTCGTTTTGCTGATGTCCGCCGATGTCGTGTCCCCAATAGCCGTAGCCCACATTGGAAGCCGTTGCCGTGAAATAGGGTTGAAATGCCAGCGAAGGAAAAGTAGCGTATGTATCGCCCGAAAAGCCAAGCGGATAGCGGTGATTGCCCAAACCGCCCCAACGATGAAAAATGAGTGGACGGCTTTTCCGGTTCAACTTCATATCATTGAAAAACACGTGATTCAGCCAAAAGGTGTTGCCTAAGTTCTTTTCGTTGCGGGCGATCATCCATTGTTGCCAATCGAGCCACCAAAAATCGACGCCGATATTTTCGTGCGGGCGCAAGATACGATGGAAGAATTTTTGATAAAAATCCTTGTTTTCGATATTCCAAGCAATTGTTTTCTTGCGGGTTATACCCAAATCGGCGGCTAACAGACTGTAATTGTCTTCCAAGGGATAAATGCCACCGGCGGGATGCAAGTTGAGCGTGGTTTTCAGGTTTTGACTGTGCAGCCACGCAATAAAATTCGCCGGATTCGGGAAAAGCGCATGGTTCCAGCTCCAACCCGTCCATTCGGTATTGTCGGCGCTGCCGGTTTTGCCGTTTCGATGCCAATCCATATCCATTACCAGCACATCGAGTGGAATGTTGTGGCTCTGAATGTCGTTTACAATATTGTGTATCTCCTGTTCCGAATAGCGTTGATATTTGGAATACCAATATCCGAAAGCATAGAGTGGCGGTATCGGTGTTTTTCCCGCGATGCGCGTGAAATCGTACAATGCTTTTTTGTAATCGTGTCCGTAACCGAGAAAATACATATCCAACGAATTGGGGTCGGTGCGTTGCGCTACCCAATCGACTCCTTCGCTGCCATCGAACATCAAACTCAAACTGCCGTCTTTGCGAGGCTGTTTTTCGTCGATGACAGCCCAACCGGAACGCGAGAGCAAACCGTCTTCGAGCCACGAGCGCACATCGCCTT
>JAISWY010000230.1 GCA_031270925.1 Candidatus Symbiothrix sp. | reverse complement strand
CCGGCAAAAGCAGTTGCCGCTACCGTAACGACTTCAATATCTTGTATATCTACTGCAAGTTGCGCCGCCTGTCCGGCTGCCACGAGCGGGAACGCTCCGGCTACGGGCGAGTTGACGACTGAAACCGGATTGTTTGATGCGGCGCTATTACCTATTAATAGTAAGGCAAATACTGTGCCGAATACATGAAAATTAAATTTAAGCATAATATTAAATTGTTTAGTAATGAAAAAAATCGTATAATAATCGCCAAAGATAGATATTGGAGGGTTACTATTTGGGTTACAAACAGGGTTACATTTAAAAAAAATTAGTAATTTGTTTTTAACCCACGTTGCTAAATAGAAATTTGTTCGATTATTTACATATCGGATAACAATATTTCGTAAATTATTTTGCCTGAATCATTCCACCACAATCTGTTTCGACGATTCCACACCCTGCGTGGTTAAAACCTTAGCGATATAGACGCCGGTCGGCAATTTTGTATTGTAGTCGAAATGAGGATTAGTTGTATGAAACAGCAAGCGTCCGGCAAGCGAATAAATCGCTATTTCTTTGACTTTCCCGTTTTTGTTGAAATCTGTTTCGCGCAGTCCGGTGGCGTTTTTCCATTCGAGCGACGGCGCGTTCAGGCTCTGCGCCAAATTGTTTAATGCACCTTGCCCGGCGGATGCACCACCGTCTAAGGGAGCATATATTTCGAGGCTCGATTTCAGCATTTTACCATCTTGCAAGGCGGCGATTTCTTCGGTGCACATTCCGGCGCGGTAGAAGAAAAGTTCGCGATAATCGACCGTTTGCGGCGCGGCGTCAAAATCGTTGAGGAAGAATTTTACAGGAAGGAGTTTTTCTCTTATCGTCGGACGGGCAATGCGCTCCTTGTCGATATAAAGCAGTGTGTGTCCCGATGCATAATAATGCGTGAGAACTGCGGTGTGCCATGCGCCGTCGTTTCCTGCGGTTGTCGAGATCAAGGTTTTGTACGCCAGTTTTCCATTTGCATCTAAAACCAATCGCGCCGTATCGCCGGCGGCGGTAACCAACGAAGCCAGCGTAGCTGTTCCGGTCGTTTTGAAAGAGAAAGAGAGCGTAAACGAATGCAATGTGCCTTCGGGCGTAAATGCGATGCGTTTGACTGTATTGTTTTTCTCCAAAGTGAGGAATGTATTTCCTGTTCGCACGGGTTGCGGTTTTTCCGCTGCAAGCGCATCAAGTAGCGAAGGCACAATCGAGTAAAACATTTCGGCATGTCCGGCGGTATTCGGATGGGCGTTGTCGGCCATGTATCCCGAAGCCCATTGACCGGCTTCGTTATCGATCGAACCCAACAAATTAACGCTCGGCACATCCCATTCGTGAATCAGCAAGTTGAGTTGTTTTACATAATTATAATCGGTGGAATTGAAATCAGCGCGCGGATAGTTGTTGCCTACAATGGGAATTTTGTCGTGATTGCGGGTGCGTTCAATCAGAGCAAGCATATTGTCGCGCCATGAATTGAAAGCCGCTTGGCCCTTCTCGTGGATGCCTTCGTTTCCAAGCGAGAGGCCGTAATAGACATAGCGGCTACCCAGAGGCAGCAAATCGTTATCCCATCGATTGCTTACATCGGTGGTGGTGTTGCCGCCGATGGAGATATTGGTGCTTATCCATTTATTAACCGCATTTTTTTGGAGATAATCTGTCCATAGCCACGCATAACCGTTTACGTTAGGTGGTTCGGCGCCTTGTCCCCAAGGCACGGACGAGCCCATTACGGTAAAGGAATAGTCGCCGGGATTAGCCGTTTCGAAAAAAGGTTTCGTGGCGGAGATTGCCGGAGAGCCGGTATCCACAGAAGGCCAGCCGCTTCTTTCCCATTTGATTTGGTTGAGCAGCAATACCCGTCTGTTCGCTTCGTTGGTTTTGTCCCAACCGTGGAAGAAAATCCAATCGTTGCCGGCGTCGTCCTGCACAATTTCGGAACAGTGGCCGTTGCCGATAAACCGGTTGTTCGAGCCGACAACCAGCGAGTAGCCGTTCGACATCATGCTTTCGCCCTGCTTGTTCACGTAGGGGCCGAAAAGCGATTTGGAACGTCCCACGACCAATTGATAAGTACTGTTCAAGCCATTGCAGCACGAACCGACGGAAGCGAAAAGGTAATAATAATTTTCGCGTTTGAGGATGTATGTTCCTTCAAACGCCGTTCCTGCAATCTGTTGCGGTTGCGGATCGGCCGGATATTTCAATGAAAGTCCGTCGGAACTCAATTCGACATAATAAATACCGCGGAAACTGCCCCAAAAGAGGTATTTCCGTTCGCTATCTTCGATGTAAAACGGGTCGATGGAGTTTTGTACGCCGATTTCGTTGCTGCGGAACAGTTTTCCCCGGTCGGTAAACGGCCCTTGCGGATTTTGTGCGGTTGCAATTCCGATTCCACAGGTTTGTTCGCCTCCCCAAACGGAGATGGAGTAATACATCACATATTGCCCGTTGATATAATTAATATCGGGCGCCCAAATTCCGCCGTTCGGTTCAAAATTCGGACGGCTTTCGTTGGTAAACGCCGTTCCCTGAAAAGTCCAGTTTAGCAAATCTTTCGAACGGAAAATGGGCGTGTTGCGAATATCTTCCGTTGCATAAAGATAGAAAAAACCATCGTTGGCGTGAAGAATGGTCGGGTCGGGTAAACTTTGCGACATTACAGGATTGTTATAGACGTCGCTTTCGGCGGCAAGACCAAAGGCGCCGCAAAACAACAATAATACGGATAATAGTTTGTTTTTCATGCTATTGATATGAAATAAAATTAATAGTCGACAAAGATATGTTTTGGCGGGTTACGATTTGGGTTACTATTCGGGTTACATTCGAAAAAAATGAATAATTTGTTTGTAACCCTCGTTCGAATAGAACTCTGTTTTATAAAAAATCCCGACACGACGCCGGGATTTTCATTCTTGACTGTTTATATCCAAAATGGTTTCAAAGTGCAATCCATTTCACATAAGCAAAATCCATCCGGTGGGGCAAGTCGCTGTTCGATGGATAGATACGCACGCCGTATTTGAAATTGCCGGCTTGTGAGGCTTGTACTTGAAGACGGAAATATAGCTTTGTTCCTTCTGCTTTAACCAATTGGGCGGGATGCACTTTAATATCTTCGCGGTTTGTTACCGGATCGGTATAAATATGAACGAGTTCCAAACCTAAATCGCCTTGTAACCGGTGCTTGTCCACAACAATCGTTGCGTCGATCGTGTCGCCCACTTCCACTCCTAGTCCCAGACTGTTGCTGTAATTGACGGAAATGACTTCGATTTCGTTCCAATATTGGGCAACCTCCGCTTTCCATGCCGCCAATTCTTTGGCTTTCGCAAATTTATTGAACGACAAGGATTTGGAACGTTTCACCAAGACATTGTAAAAGCGATTGATGTAATCCTCAAACATCCGTTTGGTAGTGTAATGCGGAGCGATTTGCGCAATCGAATTTTTAACGTATTGTATCCATTCCGGTGAATAGCCCTTGCTGTTTTTCGCATAATACAAAGGAATAACTAGGTTTTCCAGCATCGAATAAATTGTCGCTGCATCCAATTGGTCTTGGAATTGCTGGTTTTCGTAAGTCCGTTTTTCGGTCAATGCCCAA
>JAISWY010000092.1 GCA_031270925.1 Candidatus Symbiothrix sp. | reverse complement strand
CAAATTGTGGCGACGGAATATTACAATTTGCAGGGTATGCGTATCTCTTCTTCCGACAAGGGCTTGCAACTCCTTGTTCCCGGTATCTACATCGTAAAGAAAGTTTACGCATCGGGCAAAATAAGTGTTATTAAATCAATCATTCAATAATAATTTCAAGTTTATTAAGTTATTTAAAAACGAAGTAGCTTAAGAAACTTAAAACTAAAGAAAAACAACAATGAGAAAGACAATAATTTTAGCAACAGTAATGCTGTTAGCAATCTCGGCATCAGCCGACCGTAGAACAATAAAAGACCGCACACCCGAATGGTTGCAGCGTGATAACACCGAAAAAACCTCCGGCAACTTGCGAGGCGCAATCGGTGAGACAGAAAATCCAAATGATGCAGGCACATTGGATGTAAACGGTCCCATCGGCGAAGTTCCGGCCCTGGCAATATTGATATTAGGCGGTGTTTATTTCATCGTCTGCAACAAAAAACACATAATTAAAAACAAATGAGATATCTGCAACAGATTTTCGTGGCAATCGTTTTGTTGGCGATACAAACAAGCCTTCAAGCGCAAGTTTCTTTCGGAAAACCGGAAAAAATTAACAAACAATGGCAGTTTTATTTGGGCGATCGTCCCGACGAAAAAACGCAGTGGGAAAGCCTTGATTTGCCTCACGATTGGAGTGTGAAGCAATCGTTAAGCCCTTCATTGGCAAGTTGTCAAGGCTTTTTACCCGGCGGAATCGGTTGGTACCGGAAATCTGTTTTTATCCCGCAAGACAAACAGGACGAATTGATTTATTTGTATTTCGAAGGCGTCTATAATCGGAGCGAAGTGTTTGTAAATGGCCAATCGGTAGGCAGTCGTCCCAACGGATATATTTCGTTTCTTTACGATATTACACCTTTTGTGCAATATGGGCAGGAAAATGAGATTGCCGTTCGTGTCGATCACAGTCAAAGCGCCGATTCGCGCTGGTACACCGGTTCGGGCATTTACCGCGATGTTTGGCTGGTTTATGCCAATCGGGTGCATCTTGCGCAATGGGGTGTTTTTGTGTATCCCAAGGAAGAGAGCTTGCAAGCAAAGTTTTTACACGCCGAAATCGCAATCGTCAATGAATCCTTGCTTGATAACAATATTGTGGTTTCCAACAAACTATTTTCGCCCGAAGGAAAACCGGTTGCCGAAAACACCCAACAATTATCCATCGCAGCCGGGCAAACCAAGCGATTGGCAATCGAATTGGCAGTAGAAAATCCGCAATTATGGGATTTGGAACATCCGAATCTTTACACTTTACAAACAATCGTCGAGCAAAACGGCAAAATCATCGATGCAACCACCACAAAAACCGGTTTCCGTTCCTTCGTTTTCGATCCTGACCAAGGGTTTTTATTAAACGGTAAAAATTTAAAAATGAAAGGGATATGTCTTCATCACGACGCAGGAGTATTGGGTGCCGCCGTTCCCCGCGAAGTGTGGAAACGGCGGTTGCAAACGCTGAAAGAAATCGGCGTCAATGCCATCCGCACCAGCCATAACCCGCAAGCGCCCGATTTGTACGATTTGTGCGACGAACTCGGTATCTTGGTCTTGAACGAGGCCTACGACGAATGGGAATTTCCGAAAAACAAGTGGATAAAAGCTTGGAACGTCGGCACGCCCGGCCATCAAGGATCTTACGATATTTTTGAAAAATGGGGAGAACAGGATTTGGCCGATATGGTGCGTCGCGATCGGAATCATGTTTCCATTTTTGCATGGAGCATTGGAAATGAAGTGGATTATCCCAACGATCCTTATTCCCATCCGATTTTGGATAGCGCCAACAGCGGTTTTACCCAAAAATTGAATGGCGGCTACAAAAAGGAGGCACCCGATGCGAATCGTTTGGGCAGCATTGCCAAACGCTTGGTAGCCGTGGTCAAGCAATACGATTCGTCGCGACCGGTTACGGCAGGCTTGGCCGGAGTAGCCATGTCGAACGAAACGGAATATCCTTTCGCCCTCGATATTTGTGGTTATAATTATACCGAAAGCCGCTATCTTTCCGATCACAAAAAATATCCCGAACGAGTGATTTTCGGAAGCGAAACCCGCCACGACCTCGAAGCATGGAAAGCAGTTACCGACAACGACCACATCTTCGGACAATTCCTCTGGACGGGCATCGATTATTTGGGCGAATCGGGCAAATGGCCGTCCCGGGGCTTTTATTCGGGTCTGGTCGATTTCGCCGGATTTATCAAACCGCGCGGCTATTACCGGAAAGCCTTGTGGAGCGATGAACCGACCGTTTATCTGGGAACTTATCCCAATCGATTCCTTAAATCGAAGGTTTCCATGGATGCTTATTCGATTTGGAATTATAAGGAAAAAGAATTGATTCGCGTGGTTTGTTATACGAATGCGGAAAAAGTGCGATTATTCCTGAATAACAAGCCAATACATAAAGCTCCGAAATTCGATAAAAACACAGGCATTTACTATTGGGATGTTCCTTATCAGGCGGGAAAACTGGAAGTTCGCAGTTTCAATGGCGAAAAGGAAGTCGGCAATTATAACATTCAAACATCCGGAGAAGCTTTCGCTATCACGGCAACGGTATCGAATTACGAAAATAATCTCGCGCATATTGTCGTACAAGTTACGGATGAAAACGGCGTTCCGGTCATGCTAACGGATAATGAAATCACTTGCGAAATCGAAGGCCCTGCCCACTTATTGGGCTTGGAAGCCGGCAATAATTCCGATATGGGCGATTATACCGATAATGTGCAAGGGGTATTCCACGGTCGTTTGTTGGCGTATATTCAAACCGTTGGAACGTCGGGAGAAATTACAGTGAAATTCACGTCGCCGAGTTTGAAGGCGGCCGACGTGAAATTGAAATAGTTTATAATTTAAATTTTGAACATACTTTTAACGAAATGCTTTTCGACAAATACATTTATTTGTCGAAAAGCAATTCGTTAAAAATATCACTTTCCCGAATTGTATTTCGATAAATTGTTATATCTTTGCAAAAAAATTGAGATATGGAACAAATGATAATCAATCAGAATCCGCATTGGGCGGGAAAAAAATACACGAACTTGCAAGCGAGAACCGTATTTGAATCTCTGAAAACCAATCTTCAAACTAAACATATTCAAATACTTACAGGCATCAGGCGTAGTGGTAAGTCTTCTCTGTTTGCGATGCTTATAAATGAGCTGATGCAGGATAATGAGCCGAAATCTATTTTGAAATTGAATATGGACAATCCGCTTTTTTTTGAGATATGGGACAATCCTGCTCTTTTTTACAATATTATTGCAACCACAGAAAAAATTACCGACAAAAAAGTCAAATATCTTTTTTTGGACGAAGTACAAGTAGTGAAAGCTTGGGAAACGTTTGTAAAAAGCGTGTATGATACCGGCAATTTTAACAAAATTTTCGTTACCGGCTCCAATTCTTTTTTTTTACAAAACGAATATTCCACCTTCTTGTCAGGCAGATATTTAGACAATGTGGTTTATCCGTATTCATTCAGCGAAATATTGCAACAAAACGAAATCCGCTCTTATTTTGATTTGGTAAGCAATACCACCAAAGCGCTTCAACTGCTTGATAAATGCTTGGAATGGGGCTGCTTCCCTGAAATAATATCAACAAAAAATAAAGAGATAAAAACCAATCTGTTAAGCAGTTATTTCGATTCAATCATCATGAAAGATTGCGTATCGCGCTATCAAATTGCCGATATTGCCGTTTTTAAAAAACTGTTGCTGTATGCCATTTCAAATGCAGGCTCTGTTTTTTCGTATAAAAGTTTGGCAAGGGCTGTCGGAACAAATGAAAATACGGCAAAGAAATATATTAATATACTGAATGACAGCTATATAATTCAAGATATATCCAATTTTGCTTTTTCGTTAAAAGACAATGTGCGCAACAGCCATAAACTTTATGTTGCCGATAACGGAATAATGAATGCTGTTTCGTACCGTTTTTGGGATAACAAAGCAAAATTATTTGAAAACTTTGTTTTCAACGAACTGCAAAAGCAACAACCGGAAGAAATTACATTCGCCAACAACAGTGGCGAATGTGATTTTGTTGTCAAAAAAGATTTTGATTACCAGGCAATTCAGGTTTGCTTTGAACTTACGCCCGAAAACAGCAAGCGCGAATTTGGCGGTTTTGCCAATATTGAAAAAGAGGTAAAATTAAGCAGAAAAACGATTATTACCTACAATCAGGAACTGCAAAAAGAAGACGTTGAAGTAGCGCCTGTATGGAAATATTTTTTTACAACTCATTCAAAGTCCTAATTTTCAACTGCCTGCGAAACTCGTCCAACGAAAGCTTGGTTTTCACTTTCACTTTTACCGTTTCATCCGGCAACAAATCGAAGTAATTATTTTCAAAGAAATTATCGATTCCTTCAATTGATAAAAAAACGGCGCGGGCAAATTTATCGGAAGTCAGCGAAACGTCAAAACCATCGTTAATCGGTTGAATATCAAATTGAATGTTTGGCTTTTCCCACTTCATTTCTTTAGCTTGCGCCCCAAAATAATTGTTTGTATAAATATTGTTTTTGTCATCTGTGAATTGGAGGGCAACGACGACTTTTTCTTTTTCGTAATTTTTCATGGAAATGGATAACAATCGATTGCTAGAGTTGGCATTCAGCCTTAGCTTTTTTTCGATTTTTTCGACCGGATTACCGTTCATTGTTATTATTCTTACGTTCAACGTCCCTCTGGTATTTTTTAATCTGTCGGAAACGGCGTAAATATTCAGATTTTCTCCGTCGGAAACCGGCGAAATCAAAATGTCGCGAAAAGCTTCACGTGCGAAATAATGCTGTGCTTTCCAACGGCGGTAATAGTCGCGGCTCGACCACGAAGCCACCGGCCAACAATCGTTGTGTTGCCAGAAAAGCGATCCCATGCAATAGGGCATATCTCTTCGATGCGCTTCAATGGCCGTTTTAATGGCGTCGGCCTGCAAGACCTGACCGACATAAAGGAAGGTTTGAAAATCGGGCGCCGGTTTGTAATTTTCTTCGAGATATTCGTTGATGCGCTTGTTGGCAAACGAACCGCCGCGCTGGTGCGCCATCATCACTTCCGACGAAATCGACCAGTCTTCGGGTTGAGGCGCGTATATTTTGATAGACTCCCATTCGGGAAACGACTGAAAACCGTATTCGCTGAAAAAACGACTTCGCTCGGTATTGTAGCGGCTGATTGGATGCAAACCATGCCACACGCCCCAATAATGCGAATCGCCGCGATTGGCTTCACTCACACCATCGTACCGACTGAACGGCGATGATGGATGATAAAACGTTTCGGGCGCATATTCCGATACAACTTCAGGCAAAAGTTGATTGAACAAAGCATCGTATTGCCGGAAAATCAAATCGGCCGCCGATGGATTTTCTTCGGTATATTGTGCGCGCCAACCCCAACCGAACCATGCTTCGTTAATCTCATTATTGCCACACCACAAAGCGATCGAGGGATGGTTGCGCAATCGTTTAATATTATCAACCGCTTCCTGCCGGACATTTTCAAGAAATTCATTATCAGCCGGATACACCGAACAGGCGAACATAAAATCCTGCCAGACGAGAATGCCGCTCGCATCGCAAAGATTGTAAAAAACATCGTCTTCGTAAATGCCGCCGCCCCACACGCGCAACATGTTCATATTCACATTGGCGGCATCTAAAACTTCTTTTTCGTAATCGTTGAAAGTCAGCCGCGGAAGAAAAACATCGCTTGGAATGTAATTGGCGCCTTTGGCAAAAACGGGAAGGCCGTTCAATTCGAAATAAAACGATTTCCCATCTTTATCGTTTTGATTGATAAGCTTTAACGAGCGAATTCCAATTTTCCGCTCATCGGAATCAAAAACCGATTTTCCATCGGAAACAGTCGTTTGAAAATGATATAAATGCGCATCGCCCAATCCATTTGTCCACCAAAGTTCGGGATTTTTAATGGAAAAATCGACCATAATATTATTGTTTCCTTTCTTCAAATTGATTTTTTGTTGAGCGAAAATCCGGTTTTCTTCTCGAATGGTTACAAGGGTGTTTTTAATTTCCTTATCGGATAAGATTTCTACTTGCGTTTTTATAATTGCCTGTTTTTCAGATACTTCTGTCTGCCTGTGAAAAACATCTTCGATTTTTGCATTATCCCACGCTTCAAGAAAGACCGGTCGCCAGATACCCGAAGTAACCAATCGCGGCCCCCAATCCCAACCGTAATGATAACCTGCTTTTCGGGCGAAAACGCTTAGCTTCCGGTCGAGCAAACCGCCGTTTTCCGATTGATCGTTCGATGCGTTGTAATGAAACGGCAGCGTTTCCCATTTCGGTATATCTGTTTTAACCGACGAATAGAAATAGATTTTCAGGTGGTTTTTTCCGACTTTGATATGCGGTTTCACATCTATTTTCCATTCGCGAAACATATTATTCGCTTCCAGCAATTTTTTATCATTCAAATAAACGTCGGCATAAGTATCTAATCCTTTGAAATACAAGCAGATATTTTCTTTTTGAGCCGTTTCTTCAGATACTTTCAATTCGGTTTCGTAAATCCAATCTTCCTTGTCGATCCATTGCACACTGCGTTCGTTCAAGCGGAAAAACGGATCTTCAATCAATCGATTGTCCAACAGATCGGTATGCACCACGCCCGGAACAGTGGCGGGAAACCAATTCTCCGAACGCGCTTGTTTGAAACGCCAACCGGAATCAATGTTTTGACGCATCGGAAGCGAGAAAATCGCATTAACGGGAAACAAAACGGCAGTCATCAACAGGAAAATAAATGAGTTTTTCATTTTATCAATATTAAAAAGAGTGCAAAAATACGAGTTTTTATCGTATCTTTGCACGTTCATTTTAAAAAAATTACAGATATATCATGTTCGAAAATCTAAGCGACCGCCTCGAACGGTCATTTAAGTTGTTAAAAGGCGAAGGTAGAATTACCGAAATCAACGTGGCGGAAACCTTGAAAGATGTGCGAAAAGCCCTTCTTGATGCCGACGTGAACTACAAAGTCGCCAAAACGTTTACCGATACGGTCAAGGAAAAAGCGCTGGGACAAAACGTGCTTACGGCTGTGAAACCGAGCCAGTTGATGGTCAAAATCGTTCACGATGAGTTGACTGCTTTGATGGGCGGCGATACGGCAGATATTAATTTGTCGGGAAAACCGGCTATTATTTTGATGTCGGGTCTGCAAGGTTCGGGTAAAACCACGTTTTCGGGCAAATTGGCCAAAATGTTGAAGGAGAAAAAAGGCCGTCATCCATTGTTGGTGGCTGATGATATTTACCGTCCTGCAGCTATCGACCAGTTGAAAGTCTTGGGCGAACAGATCGGTGTTCCCGTGTATTCCGAACCCGAAAATAAAAATCCGGTTGATATTGCGCAAAAAGCCATTCAACAAGCCAAGAAAAACGGCAACGATGTGGTAATTATCGATACCGCCGGCCGTTTGGCCATTGATGAACAGATGATGACCGAAATCGCCGCCATCAAAAAAGCCGTTACACCCGATGAAATCTTGTTCGTGGTCGATTCGATGACCGGTCAGGATGCCGTAAATACCGCCCAAGAATTTAACGACCGCTTGGATTTTACGGGCGTCGTTCTGACTAAATTAGATGGCGATACGCGGGGTGGGGCAGCGCTCTCAATTCGCGCGGTCGTAAACAAACCCATCAAATTTGCAGGAACCGGCGAAAAGATGGACGCTTTCGACTCTTTCCATCCCAAACGAATGGCCGACAGGATTTTAGGCATGGGCGACATCGTTTCGTTAGTCGAAAAAGCGCAGGAACAATACGATGAAGAAGAAGCCCGCCGCTTGCAAAAGAAAATAGCCAAGAATCAGTTCGATTTCAACGATTTTCTTTCGCAAATCTACCAAATCAAGAAAATGGGTAATTTGAAAGATTTGGCGTCGATGATTCCGGGCATGGGAAAAATGATTAAAGATGTGGATATCGACGACGACGCCTTCAAAAGCATCGAAGCCATCATCCATTCGATGACTCCCGATGAACGCACGCGCCCTGAAATCCTCAACGGCAGTCGCAAAGTCCGTATCGCCAAAGGAAGCGGAACTAATGTGGTTGAAATCAATCGTTTATTAAAGCAATTCGACGAAACGCGCAAGATGATGAAGATGATGACTACCCAAAAATTACCCGGAAAATTCGGAAAAAGATAAGATAAAAATACCCCATTTTAATTATACACGATGCAGTTAATCGACGGAAAAACCATTGCAGCGCAAATCAAACGGGAAATTGCGGAAGAAGTGCAACAAATCATCGCTAGGGGCGGTAAACGACCGCATTTGGCCGCAATCTTAGTCGGACACGACGGCGGAAGCGAAACTTATGTGGCTTCCAAAGTGAAAACTTGCGAGGAAGTCGGCTTCAAATCGTCGCTCATTCGCTATGAGAGCGATGTTACCGAAGAAGAATTATTGAAAAAAGTACTTGAATTGAATAATGATGCGGATGTGGACGGTTTTATCGTACAACTGCCGCTCCCTAAACATATTTCCGAACAAAAAATAATCGAAACGATTGATTACCGGAAAGATGTGGACGGATTTCATCCCATCAACGCAGGCCGGATGTCGATTGGATTGCCGTGTTTTGTTTCGGCCACGCCCGCCGGCATTTTGGAATTATTGAAACGCTATAACATTGAAACGTCGGGTAAACACTGCGTCGTTTTGGGAAGAAGCAATATCGTCGGGAAACCGATGGCTTCGCTGATGATGCAAAAAAATTATCCGGGCGATTGCACTGTAACCGTTTGCCACAGTCGCACGAAAAACATTAAAGAAATCTGTTTGCAAGCCGATATTATCATAGCCGCTTTGGGTTCGCCCGAATTTTTAACAGCCGATATGGTTCGTGAAGGAGTGGTGGTGGTTGATGTCGGTACTACGCGCGTGCCATCTTCCGAAACCCGATCGGGATTTAAGTTGAAAGGCGATGTGAAATTTGATGAAGTGGCGTCGAAATGTTCCTATATTACGCCTGTTCCGGGTGGAGTGGGGCCGATGACCATTATTTCTTTGATGCGGAATACTTTGTTGGCGGGAAAAAAAACGATTTATTGAAATGATTTTCAAGCCTGTAATGACAATTCTTTTTTTGTTTTCGTATGTGAATATCATACAATCGCAAGAAATTACTTTGCTTTTCGCCGGCGACGCCATGCAACATCAAAAACAATTGGATGCGGCTTATCGCAACGGCAAATACGATTATTCATCTTATTTTCGATACATTCAACCGGAAATAGAAGCGGCAGATTTGGCTATTGTCAATTTGGAAACGACTTTAGGCGGGAAACCGTATAAAGGCTACCCGATGTTCAGTTCGCCCGATGCTTTTGCCGAAACTTTGAAAACGGCCGGCTTCGATGTTTTCCTCAATGCCAACAATCACATTTTAGACCGTTTTTCCAAAGGCGTCAATCGTACATTGAACGTTTTGGATTCGTTGGAAGTGCAGCACACCGGCGTTTTCCGCGATTCGCTCGAACGGGAAAATCATTATCCGTTGATGATTTATCAAAAGGGTTTTCGAATCGCGCTTTTGAATTACACTTACGCCACCAACGGCATCGAAGCAAAACCGCCAGTAACAGTGAATTACATTGATACGATTCAAATTTATAACGACATTCAAAAGGCGAAAAATCAATTTCCTGATG
>JAISWY010000034.1 GCA_031270925.1 Candidatus Symbiothrix sp. | reverse complement strand
GGTAGTGTCGTATGCCGCATAATCAATAAACATGAAAAGCGGCGAATAATTGGCGTCGAACGATAAATAATCAAAAACGGAAGGCGTAAAGGCGGGCGAAATCATCCATTCGTCCTGTGTTTGTCCTTCAGAACTTAATGCTCCGTTGAGGTAAGCGATAAAATTACCGTCGGTCGGCAGCATATTGAACATGGCGATGCCTTCGGTTACATGCCACGTAATGCCCGTTTCATTGGGAACATTGCCGACTTCGCTTTTGAAAGTCCATCCTGTGGGAGCCCAAGCAATGTCGTTGCCGGGATAAGCCTCAAAACTTTCCCACAACCGGTAATCGGCAGCGGTTTTTGCGGGCGAACGAAAAACGGCTTGCGCCATCATTGCCATTTCGCCTATCAACAGTAAAATCAGTGGAAATATTGTTTTCATCTCAAATACCTTCTAAAAAATTTCGTAAAATCTGCTCGCCTGTTTTACCGCTTTTTTCGGGATGAAATTGCACGGCATAAAAATTATCCTTGTGCAAAGCCGATGTAAACGGTTGAATATAATTGGTTTCCGCAATCGCAAATTGGTTTGTCGGAACATAATAACTGTGTACGAAATACACAAAATCGTTTTCCGACAATCCGTGAAAAAGCGGACTTTTCAAATCGGTAATTGTATTCCAACCGATGTGCGGCACTTTGTCTTCGTGCTTCTGCGGTTGGAAACGGCGCACCGTAGCGTCGAAAACGCCGAGGCAATCGACATCGCCTTCTTCGGAATGTTTGCACAGCAATTGCATTCCGATGCAGATGCCTAAAACGGGTTGCTTGAAATCGACAATCAAACGATCCAAACCATGCTCCCGAAGGTATTGCATGGTTTGAGAGGCTTCTCCCTGACCGGGGAAGATGATTTTGTCGGCCTTTTGCAATATTTCCTTGTTGTCGGTTAGAATCGGCTCAATGCCTAAGCGTTTGAGGGCGTAATCGACCGAGAAGATATTGCCGGCGTTGTATTTCAGGATTGCAATTAACATTTTATTTAGCAAAAGCAACCGCACGAGTTTCGCGGATAACGGTAATTTTCACTTGGCCCGGATAAGTCATTTCGTCTTGAATCTTCTTTGCTATTTCGGCCGAAAGGCTTTCTGTAGCCACATCGTCGATTTTGTCGGCGCCCACAATCACGCGCAATTCGCGGCCGGCTTGGATGGCATAGGTTTTTACCACGCCCGGATAAGACAAAGCCAATTGTTCCAAATCGTTCAAGCGTTTGAGATAAGATTCCACAATTTCGCGACGTGCGCCCGGACGTGCGCCGGAGATGGCGTCGCAAACTTGAACAATGGGCGCCAACAAGCTGGTCATTTCCGTTTCGTCGTGGTGGGCGCCGATGGCGTTGCAAATATCGGGTTTTTCCTTGTATTGTTCAGCCAGTTTCATGCCGTAGATGGCGTGTGGCAATTCGGGTTCTTCGTCGGGAACCTTGCCGATGTCGTGTAGCAATCCGGCGCGTTTGGCTTTTTTGGGGTTCAAGCCCAATTCGGTGGCCATGATAGCGCAAAGGTTGGCTGTTTCGCGCGAGTGTTGCAACAGATTTTGTCCGTAAGACGAGCGGTATTTCATCCGGCCGATCATCCGAATCAGTTCGGGATGCAATCCGTGTATTCCCAAGTCGATGGTGGTGCGTTTTCCGGTTTCGATGATTTCTTCTTCCACCTGTTTACGCACTTTGTTCACAACTTCCTCAATACGAGCGGGATGGATGCGACCATCTTGTACTAATTGATGCAAAGCCAAGCGAGCGACTTCGCGGCGCACCGGGTCGAATCCGGAGAGGATAATGGCTTCGGGAGTATCATCGACCACTATTTCGATGCCCGTGGCGGCTTCCAATGCGCGGATATTGCGGCCTTCCCGACCGATAATCCGTCCTTTGATTTCGTCGGATTCGATAGGGAAAACCGTGATAGCGTTTTCGATGGCCGTTTCGGTAGCAACCCGTTGAATCGACTGAATCACAATCTTTTTCGCTTCCTTGTTGGCCGTCATTTTGGCTTCTTCCATCACTTCGTTGATGTAGGCAGATGCGGCGGTTTGCGCTTCTGCTTTCAGCGATTCGGCCAAACGGTCTTTGGCTTCTTCGGCCGAAAGTCCCGACAAGGCTTCCAAGCGTTCGATTTCCTGTTTATGGATTTTATCCAAATCCTGTTTTCGTTTGTCCACAAGGTCTAATTGCCCGTTCAAATTATCGCGCATCGAATCCAATTCGTTTTTGCGTTTGGCCAAATCGCCTTGTCGCTGATTGTTTTGCATTTCCAGCTGTTTTACGCGCGCTTCTTGTTGTTGGAGTTTGGCGTTGCGTTCGCTCACTTGCCGTTCCAAATCGGCTTTCATGGAAATCATTTTTTCCTTCACTTCCAACAGTTTGTCTTTTTTGAGGGTTTCAGCCTGTTTTTTAGCGTCTTCTAAGATATTTTTACTTTTCGATGTGGTTAGTGAATTAAACACAAACCATGCGATTGCACCTCCTGCGATGAGGGCGATAATCGCCGTTAAAATAATAGGTATTGTCATCTGTTTTTCTTTTTTAATCGTTAATACTATATTTTTTCTCTTATTTTTCCATTGATATATACAAAAAACGCTAGTGCTTTTCGTATAAAACCTTAAAAGCAATTAGCGTTTTGAAATCGAATTTTAAATACAATCACTTGTGAATCAGCACAATTGGATACATTCTTCCAATTCCCGGCTCAACTGTTCGATTTTATTCACAAAGGGCGATAAGTCTTCCGTATTGTTGCGATTTTGCATTTCGAGCGAGAAATGGAAACCCACCAATTTCAATATGTCTTCGGATTGAAAATTAGCGTTTGAATAGCGCGAACTGTAAGCTGAATACTTATCAGTCAGATTTTTAGCCGCTTTTCTCACGATTCCTTCATCCGAGCGTTTGCAAGTATATGGAAAATACTTATCAACTAATTTTAACTGTATTTTAAAAAAATCTTCATTCATGCAACTTTATTCGTTTAGCAATTTGATGCACGTTTCGACTTCTGCCACTAATTTCGACAATCTGTTTTTTGCGCCTTTGAAATCATCGGTTTTAACCGAAATAATGCGGGCGGTTTTCAGATTTTCGTATTTAACTTTTAATGTAATATTCTCTTGATTTAATTCCTTATATGACCTTTGCGCATCGGCTAATTGAAGTTCGAGTTCGTTATTCTTCTGCTTTAATTGATTACAGATAGCTATCAATTTACGAACTTGATCTTCAAAAGCATACAATAATTTTGCTTGATCTTCGGTCATTTTCGGACAAATTTCCGACAAAATTAGCAAAAAGTTTCAATAAAACCAAAAATACGCAAAATTTGGCTAAATCTTTTTTTGAGGTGCTATTGGAACAGTTGCAAAACCCTGTGTTTAGCAGAAGCGACAGACTGTTTACTCATCACCCCGCTCGGCGTAGGCTCTGCCTACGTCGGCTTAAAAGCATGTCTCCGGACATGCCGCAAGCGAGGACGCTTGCTTTTAACTCGACGAAAGCTGGAGCCTTCGCCGAGCGAGGGACATCTGATTTTAATTTAGCTGCTTTGAAAAATCAATAGCAACTTTGGCAACACCTCTACCAATTCCGACATCGAAGCCAAAACCATATCCGCCCCGGCCTCTTTCAAAACGGAATCGGGAAGCGGACCGGTATTCACAGCAATCGTATAAATGCCTGCCGCATGAGCCGACTCCACT
>JAISWY010000436.1 GCA_031270925.1 Candidatus Symbiothrix sp. | reverse complement strand
CTTTACCCGAATCTACTCATGGCTGCGACGCCTCCATTTTAGCGGATGTGGATGGCGATGCGGATATTGAAGTCATCATCGCTTCCGCTAACACCGCAAACATATACGGGTATAATCACAACGGCAGTAAAGTAGAGGGTTTTCCATTAAGAGCATCAGATAAGTTCAATGCAAACCTCTGTATTGACGACATAGACAAGGATGGCCGGAATGAATTGATTGCAGTTACCAATAATACCGTCCAAATGTGGGAAACGAACGGATTACCCTCACGGATTGAATGGGGACGAGACAGGCACGATCAGTTCAATACCGGGGAATATTATCCCGTATGCGATCCGGAGATCATTTCCGCCAATACAAGCTGGAATTCTAATCGCAGTATCTGTAATGATCTTATAGTGAAATCCGGTACGCTTACAGTTAATTCCACCTGTACGGCAACACTGTCTTCCGATGCAATGATTATTTTACAGTCAGGAAGTACTTTGCTTGTTAATGGCGGGAAAATAATGAATGCGAACATCTAAGCGCTTCCGGGAAGTAAAATTATTTTACAGAACGATGCTTATATAAAACTTCGCCCGAAAGGAGAATTTTCTATTCATCAGGGTGCGGAATTTGAAAACACCTCCGGCAGTGTTGATATTACGAATTGATCGACAGAATGCAAGAGCAATGAAAAAAGTTTTTTTACAGAGGAAAGATAATCGACCCCCGCTCGGCGTTGCGTCCACGCTACGTCGGGCTAGAAGCAAGGCTCCAGCCTTGCAAAAGCAACAACCTTACAAAAAAATATAGATAAAAATATGAGTACGGAATATAAAATAAGCGACTGTTGGCAATTGTTTGGCAAGGCAGGAGCCTTCGCCGGGCGGGGGCTAAATCTTTTTTTGAGGTGCTATTGTTGTAATTACAGGGATAATAGGGAAATGTTTTCAACTTACCATTGAACCGGCGCTTTAGCTTGCCGCACCAGATACTCATTCGCTCGGCTAAACGGCTTGCTGCCGAAAAAACCGCGGTAAACCGACAAAGGCGAAGGATGCGCCGATTTGATTATCAAATGTTTCGATTCGTCGATGAAAGCGCCTTTGCGTTGCGCATAAGATCCCCACAAGATAAAGACAAGGCGCTCTTTTTCGGCGGCTAATGCGTGAATAGCGGCGTCGGTAAACTGCTCCCAGCCGCGGTTTTGATGCGAGCCGGCTTGATGTGCGCGAACCGTCAATGTAGCGTTGAGCAACAGAACGCCTTGTTGCGCCCAGCGTTCCAAATTACCGGAAGCGGGTGGAAGAATGCCTAAATCGTCCTGCAATTCCTTGTAGATGTTTTGCAAGGATGGCGGTAACATAATTCCATCATTTACTGAAAAACACAAGCCGTGTGCCTGTTGAGGCTCGTGGTAGGGGTCTTGTCCCAGAATAACCACTTTCACTTCGTCGAAAGGCGTTTTTGCAAACGCATTGAAAATCAAACTTCCTTTCGGATAAATCGTCTGGCAGGCGTATTCGTCCTTCACAAATTGCACTAAATCGGCAAAATACGGCTTCTCAAACTCCGGTGTCAAACGTTGTTTCCACGATTCTTCGATCTTTACATCCATTATAATAATTTTTATATTTTTAATTTCCCCAATTGACGGAATCGCGATAACTGCTGCTCTGCGTATATTTCAAATCCTGCAACAGCGAGGAACTGACGGCGATTGTAAAATTATACGACTGATACGGCCCTACCGGAATCACGCTGGCCGACATCGACCAACAGTGCATCTGACGAGTAATCGAACACTGCATCGTGGCGAATTTCCGGTTGTCGAAGTCGTAACTTGTATTGAAATTCAAACTCCAAGCTTTGGTGGGACTGATGCTGCCCGAAACACCCAAAGTATGCGTAAGCTTGTAATCGTATTCGCGTTTTTGAGCATTAAATTCGCCGTAACCGAGGCCCATCGAATACGAAAAATTGACGTTCCACGGGATGGTATTTTGCAAGTAGCCGTCGGCATCGTAATCGCCCGTTTTTTCCTTGGATTTACGGAGAGATGTACGTTCCGGCGGGTTTAAATTGTTATCCAATCCGGCGGTATTGGCGCTTTCTATTTCCGGATCGGTCATAGCATCGGTATTTTCATCGCCTGTCGTATCTTCTTTTTTGTCGAATAAAGCGAATAGTTTTTTGAACGATTCGGCATTCAGCGTATAGGAATAAGAAGCTCCGGTGGAACGCAAACGGCCGAAGCCTTTGCCGGCTTTCCATCGCGGAACATTCACGCGGCGGCCGATTTTCGGATTGGTCGCGTCGGGAACGTAAGTGTAGGTATCGAAAATCCCGTTGAGCGTGATGGCCGATTTGCCGAACAGTTTCAAACGGAGCGTAACGTTCATATCCGACCAATTCATCGAATCGGCCAGAAAATTGTAATTCATTCCTGCGCGAAACTGGTCGATCAGACTGATTTTCCGGGTCGAATCGGTACCGGCTATCGGAACTTTCATTTCCAAGTTGTTATCCAAACTGAAACTCAATGTTCCCGATTTTCCCCGTCCCGGAACACCCCACAGATTGTGTGCGTAAGGCGAATAATTAATCGTATCCAACTGTCCGTTGTCGTTGAGATAAACCAAATCCTTGTAGTAACCGAATTTTTTGTCCGAAAAATCGGGTGCGCCCGAAAACGAGACGCTCGGCGTAAGCACGTGGCGGATAATCGTTTTTTCCGTCCATTTTCCAAAAAAGGGCAGCAGCTTGAACATTCCGTACAGTTTGGTTTGGGCGCTCACGCTTCCGCTGTAATTGTAAATACGGTAGAAGCCGTAAGTCGTATCGGCAGCGACAGCGCGGCGGGCTACATTGTCGTATTTTTGGTCGATTTTGCTGAAATACCAGTTTTCGTTGTAGGTTACGTTCGGTGTAATCGTAATATTTTTGAATAGAGTGAACGAAGCCGAAATCGGAATTTTATGCTGAACGCCGTTTTGCCAATCCTTAATCAGGTTTTTCTTGAAGAAATCGTATTCTTTCACGTTTCGGATGCTGTTGGCTATCAAACCATTGTAATTCATCCGGATGTTTTCGTACCAACGCGGCGCACCGATTTGCTCTTTCCGTTGGAAGGGATAAATTTCGCGCATCGTAATCGTCAAATTCGGCAAAGTAACACTTACCGTGGTATCTTTGGAAATCTGATTGATCGAAGCATTGGCGCTGAACGAAAACGGACTGCCGGGCGGCCGTAAACTGTAATTCACGGTCGAAGACTTGGTATTCTGCGTATATTCGTTTGAATACAAAGTATTTAAGTCGTTTTTCGCATACGAGCTTGTCGAAAAATTAATGCTGGCCGAAAGCGTGCTGAACGGGTTGGCTTTGGCGTCTTGCGAGTGATTCCAATTCAAACGGAAATCGGTCGATTTGCTGTAATCTTGTTCGTCTTTTTCGCCGGTAATGGTTACGCGGTAATTGGCGCTCACTTGTCCCGAAAATTTATAGCGTTTGCGGTAACTCGATTGCGCATTCAAGCCCCACGATCCGCGCGTGTAAATCTCGCCCGTCAAAGCCAAATCCACATAATCGTTGATGGCGAAATAGTAGCCTCCGTCGCGCAAGGAGAAGCCGCGTTGCATCTCGTCGCCATAAGTAGGCATCAAAACACCTGACGAATAATTTTCCGAGAACGGGAAAAAACCAAAGGGAATAGCCACAGGCAAAGGAACATCTTCCACGACCAAAAAAGCAGGGCCGACGACAATATTTTTCTTAGGCCGGAGCTTGGCTTTTGTCATTTGAAGGTAGAAATGCGGATGCTCATGTTCGTCGCAAGTGGTATAGCGGCCATTGCGCATATACATTTCGTCGTTGGGCATTTTCTTGGTTTCGGCGGCGGTAAC
>JAISWY010000309.1 GCA_031270925.1 Candidatus Symbiothrix sp. | reverse complement strand
AATTTCATACGAAAAGTTAGTATTTCTCGGCAAATTTTTTTGTTATTTGGGCAAAACCCTGTGTTTAGGGGCTAAATTACAATCAGATGTCTCGACTACGCTTCGCTCTGCTCGACATGACGCGCTTCTATGGTGAGTGATGGGGGCTGTCTCAAAAGTAATTCGTGGCTAAATTACTTTTGAGACAGCCCCTCCCCTTTTTCCTTTGACCGTCCCGTCCTGTCGAGCGGAGCGCAGCGAAGTCGAGACATCCGATTTTAAATTCGCTACGTTAAATAGTCAATAACACCTCAAAAAAAGATTTAGCCATAATTAAAAATATTTGCAGATTCCGAATTTTATTATTACCTTTGCACCCACAAATCATGGGCTTGACCGGTTTTGACAGCGGGCAGAAATGGTTTGTAAGCATGCAGTGTGTCGTTGTCCGACACTTTAATCACGGATGATAACCATTAATTGGCGAAAATACTTACGCTCTCGCTGCTTAATCGAAGTATAGTAGATTTGAGGCTTTATTCCGGCTCAAGGTAGTTGGAACGAGACATCGCCCGGAGCTGTGGCTTCGAAGCTAACCGATAAGGCGGTGCAGTAATATCGGAGATAGTCGTGGATAATTTCCGGATTCACGGCGAAATTCAGGAAATAAGTTCGGCATTGGTCGTTTCCGCCGTGTGTCGAATCGAAAATTAAAAGGCAACTAAGCATGTAGAAAGCAAATTAGTTCCTCGTTTGGACGAGGGTTCGAATCCCTCCAGGTCCACCCAAGAAACAAAAAAGGATGTTTATTTTTCAAACATCCTTTTTTATTTACTTATACAAATACCGCTTAATACTCTTCTTCGGCGTTTTCTCAAACTCCTGCGCATACAAATCAATTTCCGAAATCCGTTCGTAAACGGCCACCATTTTATTGAGTGTTTCCTTGTTCTGCGCCATCGCTTTCTTCAAATCGTTCTCGTGCAAACCGTTTTTATCGATGGCATCATAATCGGGATAGACCAAAGCGACCAGTTTGCCGTTGCGTTCCACGACCAAACTTTCCATCACAAAAGGCAGATTATCCAATTTTGCTTCAACTTCTTCGGGGTAGATGTTTTGTCCGTTCGCACTCAAAATCACGCTTTTCGACCGGCCCCGGATGAAAATATTATTATCGACATCCAAGGTTCCCAAGTCGCCGGTTTTCAGCCATCCGTCTTCGGTAAAGATGGCTTTGGTAGCATCCTCGTTTTTGAAGTAGCCGCGCATCACGTTTCGTCCGCGCACTTGGATTTCGCCGGCAATATTGAACGGATCTTCCGAATCAATGCGTGCCTCCATACATTTCAATACTTGTCCACAAGAATGTGCCGGTGGATTTTCGGAATACAAAGTAAAACTGATCAAAGGCGCACATTCGGTCATTCCATAGCCCACCGACATCGGGAAATCAATTTTCCGCAAGAAATCTTCCACTTCTGCATTCAAAGGCGCTCCGCCGATAATGATTTGGATAAATTTTCCACCGAAAGCATGAATCAACTTTTTACGGATTTGCGCGTAAATGGTTTTATCCAGCAACGGAAGGCTTAAAGCCACTTTCATCGGTGTTTTCGCAAGCATTGGTAAAATCATGTTTTTGTAGATTTTCTCCAAAATCAGCGGAACCGATAAAATCAAAGCCGGCTGCGTATCGGCAAAGGCTTTCAACAGAATTTTGGGCGAAGGCGTTTTGCTCAGCAAGGTAACGGTACAACCTGCCGTCAAAGCATATAAAAACTCGAAAGCTGCACCGTAAGTATGCGCCAAAGGCAGGAACGACAACATCACATCGCCCGGAGCCAAATTGAAAATAGCATGAGCAAACAAAATGTTTCCCGCCAGATTATTTCCCGTAATCATCACGCCTTTACTGAATCCGGTCGTTCCCGAAGTATAATTCAAAACCGCGATTTCATCGTTTGAAATTTCGGGATATTGAATCTCTTTGGGGGTAAAATCCGGATATTTTTGCGCAAACACATCCGGAATCCTGCTTACGATGGAGGATACGACTTCGCCTTCCTTTTCGTATTTCAAACCGAAATCGGTCAATGAAAAAGCCGCCCGCAGATTCGGCAGTTTTTCCTCTTCCAGATTATCCCAAATCGAATCGGCTGTAAAAAGCAAGGTCGATTCGGAATGATTGATGATGTGATGCACATCGCTCGGATTAAAATCCTGCAAAACAGGCACAATAACCGCACCGTAAGTTACCGTAGCCAGATAAGCGATACACCAGCCGCAGGAACTTTTGCCGATGACCGCAATCTTTTCGCCGTGCCGGATACCCACATCTTCAAACAGGAGATGCAGTTTCGCAATCTCACGCGCTATTTCGCCATAAGTATAGGAATTATCCGTTCCATACTCTTTCAAGGCGGGAAGGTCGAAATATTCTCTAAAACTACCTTCATACATTTTAACAAAATTTTCTTCTCTCATTGCACAGTTTTTAAAAATTTGTGCAAAAATAAGAAAAATAATTAACCTGTAAGCAATAAAACGGAAGAGAATCTATTTTTCTTTACCAACAAATTAAAATTAACCCAATTTTGCCCCTAAGCGCTTGTAAGATTCTGCAAATCCGGCGGTTCGTTTTTTTTTATTTGCAACTGAGTCGATGTATTTCTCTATCCCCCAATCGCTTCGCTTCATTGGGGGTTATTCTTATTCAGACCTGCGGTCTGTCGCTTCTGCTAAACACAGGGTTTTGCAGGTAACTCGGAAAAACGCGCAACGGTTGTCATAGATGCGGGCATTGTTTATTTTGAGGCGCTATTAACGTGAGCGAAAGATGTGCGAGGGAAAAAAGGCAATAGCACCTCAAAAAAAATTAACCTATTTATCGAACGACGATTCTTTTTTTACTATAGGCAACTCCTTGTGATTCAAACCTTACAATATAAAATCCGCTCGGCAGTTGATTTTCAAGCGGAAGCGTTCTCGAAATATTCGATTCTGTGAAGATACATTTACCGGTCATATCCAAAATTTGGATGCGATCGGCTGTTTTAAAAAGATCTGCATTTGCTTGTATCGGCTGTATTCCGGTTGATTTGGCTATCTGCATTTTCATCGTATTCAAATCGACCCTTACCTTGTATTCGTCCGACTCGGTTACGATAAATTTATTGTCGCGATAACCGGTATGGGCTGAAAGGATGTAATCCGTTTCCATCTCAACAGCGATGTTTTCGGATGCTTCTTCATTGTAAGCGATGGAGGCGCCCCAATCGACGGATGTCAGGAATTTGAATTGACCCGGATCGAGATTTTCCGTGCCGTTATTCGTGTGGTATAATTGTCCCGTCCATTCAAATTGGTTGTCTGTAGTTTTTGTCATTTCAAAAATGCAGCCGGCTTCTTCGACACTCCATTGTCCGTCGGGATTGGTGGCGCTTCCTGCGATGTATAATTGTTCGTAATTGTAGGGCATGAATTTTAGTTTCATGGCGTTGAAATCCACTACAATCATGTAATTTCCCGATTCCGTTACCTTGAATTTGGAATCTCCGAAATCGCTTTCCAACAAGCGATAACTTAATGCGTATCGTTTGCCGGTTTCCAATTCTTTGTCGCCGTCAACGGCATTGAGGGTGTTGTTCCATCCATGTTCGGTTATAAATTTGAATTCGCCGGTAGAATACAAGGCGCCGCGCCAAAGGAATATGCCTTCCGCAATTTCGGTCATTTCCGGAGCGGAACCCAAATCCCATTCCGTATCAATGGCGTTTCCGATAATACGCAAACTTTCGGGAAGAGGCAAATCGGTAAACTCGATGCTCATTTTCAGGGTATTCAGATTCACGTTTACGGTATAAATGCCGGTTTTTGTTACCTGAAAAGCATTATCTTCGCCACCCGTTTGTTCGTACAAATCGTAATCTTCTCCGGGATTGATGATTTGATGTCCGGGCGTCGTAATCTGACAGGTTATTGACGGATTCCAATCGCGAACTACCAAGAATTTGAACCGGGCGTCATTGGTGTTATCCATCAATACACCCGTCCATGTGAAAACATTGGTTTCTACCTGTTCCATTTCCAGCGCTTTGTCCGGATCCCAAGTGGCAAGCGTGGCATTGCCGACCAAATACAGATTGGCTGCATCGTAGGCATAAATATTAAGCATCGACAGCAGACCGATTAATAGAAAAAATGATTTTTTCATGATTGATAATTTTTAGATGTTTATTTAATTCCTATTTTTTGCGAAAATACGCGGTCGTCTTGCTGCACTTTGAGGATATAAATGCCTTTCGGAAGCGAGCTTGCGTGCAGCGTTTCTAAGGCGCCGATTTTCTGTCCCGTGAGCGAATACAAACAGCCTTGTGCAGGAAAGGTTGTATTCGTAATAACAGGCATTGCAGTGTATGTTCTGTCGGTTTCCAACCTGAGCGTATTCAGACTTTGCGCATCATTATGCAGGATGTCGGTAGCCGTAGCATCCAAAGGCGCGTAAATTTCGAGGCTCGATTTCAGCATTTTACCTTCGTGCAAGGATTGAATTTCTTCGGGCGACATTCCGGCGCGATGGAAATACAACTCGCGATAATCGACTGTTTGCGGCGCATTATCCCAATGATTGAGGTAGAATTTGACCGGCGCGTTTTGTTCGCTGATGATTCCGGTGTTCACTGTCGCACCATCGAGGTACAGCAACGTGCGTCCCCATGCATAATAATGCGTCAGGCTGACGGTATGCCATTGTCCGTCGTTGACGATAACGGATGATGCCGACGCATCCTGATAAACCAAAGCGCCGGCGGTATTGATTTTCAGGAATGTACTGTCGCCGTTTTCGGTTGTGAATGAGGCGATTGTTCCCGTATCAGTCGTTTTGAACCCGAAAGTCAGCGTGAACGAATGAAGCACATTTTCAGGTACAAAAGCGATGCGTTGAATCATTTCGGTTTTTGTCAGAGTCAAAGAAGTGTTTGCTATCCGTTGCGGTTGCGGTTTTCCGATGGCCAACGCGTCGAGCGAGGAAGGCACGATAGCGTAAAACATTTCGGCATGTCCGGCGGTGTTGGGATGCGAGTTATCGGCAATATAACCATCTGCCCACTGACCGGCGCCGTTATCTATTGCGCCGAGCAGGTTCACACTCGGCACATCCCATTCGTGAATCAGTAAATTGAGCTGTTTGACGAAAGCGTAATCCGTTGCATTGAAATCGCCGCGCGGATAGTTGTTGCCGACAACAGGAATCTTACCCGCATCGCGTGCGCGTTCGATGAGCGCCAACATATTGTCGCGCCAACTATCAAATGCAGTCTGTCCTTTTTCGTGGATGCCTTCGTTGCCGAGCGACAATCCGTAATAAAGATAACGGCTGCAAGTTGGTAGAAAATCATTGTCCCAACGGTTGGAAACGTCGGTCGTGTTATTGCCTCCTATGGAAATATTGGTAGTCGCCCATGTAGTGGCAGCGTTGTTTTCCAAATATTGTTCCCAAAGTTGCGCATATCCTATTCCTGCATCTGCGCCTGCTCCCGAAGGAACGGACGAACCCATGATCGCTAAGGAATAATCGTCGATGGTCTGACCGTTAATTGTCAATTCCTTGGAGTCGCTCAATATCGTTCCATCGTCCAATGTTGCGGTGGCTGTAACCGTAACCGTTCCATTGCTCTTCGGATAGAGTTTGCCGTTGACGCCGATGAAAGCGACATTGTCGTTGTCGATCGTCCAAACAATGGGCGGAATCCACGCATTCGCCGGCGTTGTTTCGATGGATAGTTTGGATGTGCGGCCACATTCGGAGATGTTGCCTCCCAAGATGCGGATAACACTTGCCGTATCATTTGCCGAAATCAGATGACAAACCATCTTCAATGTATTGAGATTGACATTGACAACATAATCGCCGGGGACGGTAACAATGAATTTTTTGTCGTTAGGCGTCGCTTCTACCGGACGATAGCGCAGTTCGTATTCGGTATCTATTTGTAGTTCAACATCTGCCACCGGATTGATGCTTTTGCTCCAATTGCCTGTTGCGTTCTGAAATTTGAATTGTCCCATGGTCAGTCCGCCCGACCACGTGAAAACGCCTTCGGAAACCCAAGTCATTGTTTCGGGATTGTTGTTGTTCCAACCGGCGGGCGTGGCGTCGCCAACCATATATAATTGCGTGAGGTCGGGGACTTTTACAAACCACACTTTCAGGGTATTTAAATTGACGTGAATTTCGTACATTCCGGCGGTAGCTTCCGTTACAATGAATTTCTTGTCGGCGCCGTTGTAAATCAAATCATATTCCGTATCGGCTGCAAATTCTACATCTTCTGCCGGGCAAATACGGTAATTCCACGTATCGAGGCGGTTTTGAAATTTGAATTTTGCGGGGTCGCTACCGTCGGCGCGAGGCGTAATCAGGCATGCCCAAACAAATTCGCCGGACGACAGTTTGGTCATAGCTGTGCCGATACTCCAACCAATGGGAACTGCGCCACCGACCAAATACAAATGTTCCAAATCAATCGCGTCGGGATCGACGGAAGATGTTTGCGTACAAGTCATTTTCATCGTATTGAGATTGACGATGACTTCGTATTCGGCTGTTACAGGGACTTGGAAGGCGTTGTCGTTGCCGCCATCGTGTACCCGCAAATCTTCTTCTACGCCCGACGTTATCACTTTATGTCCCGAAGCAGGGTCGCCGACGGTAATGGAATTCCAACTGCCGATTTGGGTTAAGAACTTGAAGCGGCGGTTACCGTTGTCGCCGGTATAGTCTTGCAAAGCGCCTGTCCAAGTGAAGACGCCGGCTTCGGTTTGTGTCATTGCGAGTGGATTGGAGTTCGTCCAACCTGCCGAACAGGCATTGCCCACCACATATAGATGATCGAAAGTCGCTTGTGAAAAAACCGACACAAGCGTAACTACAACGCCTGTTATTAACAAACTAATTCGTTTCATGATTTTTGTTGTTTACTTTTTATACTAAGCATGTATCCGCCTGCGATGATGAGAAGCAAGCTCAAGCCGCTACCAACCGGCACGGTCGGCGCGGGAGTAGGCGTTCCGATGCGCAAATCGCTGGAAGAAGTTTCATCGGTAACAAGGGATTGCAACTCCTTGTTATCGGTGTTTTCACGTTGCAGCCAATTTTCGGTGCGGTCTTTGAAACTGCTGCGGTCGGCTGACGCCGTGCTTGCAAGCAGAATTGCTGCTGCTAAAATTATTGTCTTTTTCATGATTTTTTTGTTTGTAACAAGAAGTTGTAAGCCCTTGTCTTGTTGTTTGTTATCGAATAATTGATTTGCCAGCACTCGTTTTGCCCGATTTGTAAATTTCCTTCACAATATAGATGCCGGAAACAAGGGATTGCAAGCCCTTGCCGGAAGAAGCCACACGAACACCCTGCAAATTATAATATTGCGTTTCCACAATCGGGTCATTGTCGTTGACAAGGGTTTGCAAGCCCTTGTTGTTAATGCTTGTAATAACATTTCCGGCGCCGATTACTTTTTCCGGTGCATTGGCGCTATTGACTGCGATAATCGCCTCAAACGGTTTTAAGGCAGTGTTTAATGTGGTTGCATTTACCAAATTGTATCGACCGTTCGGATAGTTTTCGGCATCCGCCCAATAATCGAATTGGTAATAGAATGCAGCAGCGTCCACGCCATCGCTGACCGATGTTACATCGGCTACATTGGGGTTGGCAACCATCGTGTAGTTACTTTCGTCGCTTGTGTAAGTTACCTTACCCGCTAGGCTGTTCAATGTTGGCGAAGCGGTAGAAGTAAATGTTACGGTAACGGAATTTGCATCGGCATAATCGCTTTTCGGGAACTCTACGATGTAGCCTTTGTTTATCCCAATGCTGTTTGTAAATTTAAATTTATTGTCTGCTCCGTCGTATTCGGCGACAAAGAAATTGTCGGATTCGCCGCCGTTGTTTGAGAAGTTTGCTATTTCGTTGCCGGTATTGCCGGTGTAAACAACGCCCGGTTTGCTTGTTGCGTTATATTGTACGTTGATATTGTCGATTTCAAATGGGAAACCGATGGGATACCACTTGTTGGTATCGAATGTTTTGACAACTTTTACTACACCGGCAACAGTCTGATTGGTTGCACCGGTCAGTTCACCGCCTTCGCCGAAAACAATATCGCCGGTTGTGTAAGTCGCCACATCAGTGCTTCCGGTAAGAACTGTAATCGGTTCCGAAACAGTTATTTTCATCGTATTTATATTGATAATAACCGTATAAGCACCGGCTTCGGAAAAGACTAATTTGTTATCGGCAGGCGGTGCAACATTCTTCGGACGATATTCAAGGTCGTATTCGGTGTTCAATACTACCGGATTAATTGCAGTTTTGGGGTTGAGGTTTTTGTCCCAAGTTTGTCTTTGCGTTAGAAATTTCAATTCTCCTACATTCAAGTTACCTGTCCACGCATAGACATCCGGCGCAAACTCCGTCATCTGTAAGTTGGTTGCCCAATCATATCCGGCAGAGGTTGCCGTGCCAATCAGATAGACAGAAGAAATGACATTGGGCATTTTCACAAACCACGCTTTCATCGCCAGCAAATCAACATGAACTTCGTAATAACCGGCAGTCGCTTCGGTAACAATGAATTTGTAATCTTCGCTTGCTTTGTAGGTCAAGTCATATTCTGTGTTCGGCACAAATGCAATATTACCGGTAGGATTAATGTTATCACCCCATGCATGATTTTGACGAAATTTGATACGACTATCATTATTATCGCCATTATACGCCAATCGACAAGGATATACAAATTCGCAATCGGACAGTTTGGTCATCTGGTAATCGCCGCCGTTCCAACCGATTGGAATAGCACCGCCTACTATTTGTATTTCGGTTAATTTTCTATCATCGGAATTAAGCGTACAAGTCATTGTCATATCGTTGGTATTTACCATTACATCATATACGGCATTTGTTTCCACTTGGAAAGCATTGTCGTTGCCGCTTGTATTCACTCGTAATGCTTCCTCCTCGCCCAAAGTAATTGTTTTGTTTTCTGAATTGGGGTCGCCGACTGTAATAGAATTAGCCCAGTCTCGTGCTGTAAGGAACTTGAATCTCCTCTTGCCGCCATCTTCCGTTTTATCCAACAAAATTCCCGTCCAAGTGAAAATGCCGCTACCGCTATTCGTTTCCGTCATTTCGAGTGCGCCACCCGTACTCCAACCTGCCGAGCAAGCATTGCCTACCACATACAAGTGGTCGTACGCAAAAACCTGCGAAAAAGCCGCATTGCATATCATACAAAGCGCAAACAATTTAAAAAAAATTAGATTTTTCATGATTGATTGAATTTAAATTAAACAATTATTGATTTATAATTACTTGCGATACTGTTTTGCCCGATTCGTACATTGATTTTACGATGTAGATGCCTCGTTGTTGGGGACAAGCGAACCCTGACCTTACACGCACGCCTTGCAAATTATAATATTGCACATCAACGATTGCGCAATCGGCGTTTTCAATACCTGTTTCGGAAGCCGGAATACGTGTTTTGGAAAACAGCCAAGACAAAAAATCCGTCCGCTGAAACACCGGCGTCCAAACATCGTGATTCACGCCCGGATATTCGATATATTCCACATCGGCGCCGGCTTCGACAAGTTTTGAATTTGCATCCCGCGAATTTTGTACGGGAACAACGCCGTCCGCATCGCCATGAAAAATGCGCCAATATACATTCTTAACCCTTGTGTTTAAGCGCTCTACATTCACTCCGCCGCAGATTGGAACGGCCGCCGCAAAAACACCGGGAAAACGGCAAACCATATCGAAAGTAGCCATTCCTCCCATCGAAATGCCTGTAATATAGACACGCTCCGTATCTATTTCGGGTAACTGCAAATAGTAGTCGAGCAATTCTTTTACTTGCTGCATGGCCGGAGCAATGGGATAATCGACCGGAAAAGTGGTCGCGTCGTATGAACTTGGCGACGGATCCAATGCCCAAAAGTATTGGCTCGGGCATTGTGGAAACAGCACATAAGCAGGAAAAGTTTCGCGATTGGAAGTTGTTATAAACTGTGTCGCGCCGTGTGTCAGTTGGTTGTTATTGTCCGAACCTCTTTCGCCTGCGCCGTGCATGAAAATGACCAAAGGATATTTCTTGTCGGTTTCAAGAGATAGAGGCGCTAACTTTCTGTAATTCAAGCTTTGTCCGCTCGAAGTTTGGAAAGTTTCGCGTGTAAATAGCTCCAAATCCGGTTGGCCGTCGTCGGAAATTTTGGTGCAAGTCATTTTCATCGTATTCAAATTCACATCTACACGATACGTGCCTTCCGATGGGGCTTGAAAGGCATTGTCGTAGCCTTCCGTACCGGTAGGACGTATGTACAAATCATATTCTTCGCCGGCTTCGATTACCAAATGGCTGTTTACATCAAGACGGCAGGTAAATGACGGATGCCAATCCCGCGCCACAAGAAATTTAAAACGTTCTTGTTCTCCTTGGTTGGCAATCAACACGCCCGTCCAAGTAAATACGCCGGCTTCTACATTCGTCATTTCGGGAGCGGCGCCGGGGTTCCAACCCGCTTCTGTGGCGTTACCGACGATGTACAAGTGTTCATAATCGGCGGCAAAAGCCGAACTTACCGCAACTAAAACGCAAATCGCTAAACAGTAGATTTTTTTCATGATATATTGCTTTTATCTATTGATTATCAGTTTTTTAGAAAATACAACTCCATTGCTTTTGAGCCTGACGATATATAAACCGGATTGAGCGACCGGCAACGAGATAAGGCCGCCTGCAAAATTGCCTGTCTGAACGGTTTGCCCTAAGGTATTATATACCTGAAATTCGGTATATTGCTCTTGCTCAATGACAATAGTCCGACCGATTGAATATATTTTTCCCCATTCTACGGTTTTTTCCGGTGAAGCAATCGCGGTGTGATTACTGTTGAGGGAAGCAATCGTAATCCGGTCTAAATTAGGAGCATAATCAGTATCATTACCCAATTCGACAGTGTTTTCGCCGGCTCGAAGTTCTACCAAAATGGTTTTGTGCGCCAATCTTGCACCGGTTTCTTTTCCGGTGTTGATAAAAGAAATTTCCTGTTGCGAATTATTTTCGGAATTGATTTTCACGTAGGCTGTCCGTTCCGAATCGGCCATATAGTAGAATGTAAGCGCATAAGTCCCTGCTTCCGGCGCTGTAATTTTATTGAAAACGATCGACCGCCCTTTTCCGATGGCAGCGAGGTATTTACCGCCCGAACACAAGCCGTCCACATCGGTTTTCACGGCCACGCCGAAAGGAATCGTGTTGTTTTCCGATTCGGCTTCGTATTTCCAATGGAGCGGTTTGGCCTCTTTGGAAGACGCAGATAAATAGACGGTTGTTCCTCCGTTCTTTAATTGTAAAATAGTTAATACATCCGTTGAAGTTAAATTGGATTTGTATTCAAAACGAATTTCCGAAGGGCAATCGCCATCCTTATAAATATATGCATTGTAAGTTTTTCCCGATAACAAGAAAGAAAGCGGAATTTCAATGGTTCGCGCCGAATCGGTCAATGAAGCCACAAACCAATCATCCTCTTTTTGGCGGGCGATGCTGATGTGTTTTTCGGGCGAAGCCTCCAAACACAAGCTGTTATCCCATGCGACGGGCAATTTTTTGAGAAAATCTTTCGCGATATTGTATTGGATATTATCCGGGGCATCAATAATGTGTTGAATACCGGATTCGAACAAAACGGACAAGGCCAATTGATGCGCCCAAGTTACGGTTTGCAGGATGCGGCCGTTCTTTTCGGCAAAATCGACGGGAGCGTAATCCGTAGCGCCCAGCGAATTGCGAAAAATCGCCGAATTGATATTATGAACGGCAGTAACCGATTCGGGATTGCCGGCGTAATAGACGTTTCCCAATACCGCTTCGGAAGTTAAAAGATGCGGCCATTTTTTCCGTAAGCCGGTCGGTTTGGCGCAGGATTGGAAATTGAGCAGGAGTTTTTGTTCGGCCGCCAAAGCCAAGAGTTTGCCTTGTTTTTGTATGACCGCGTGTGATTCGCTTTCCCAAAAATCGGCTTTCAGTCCTTTTACGCCTTGATTTTTATAGCTTTGCAAAACGTTTCGCAACTGCGTTTCGTCATCCGGCAATGCCGATTGATTGACCCAAATGAATATTCCGATTTGCTTGGACGAAGCATAATTAATCGCCTGATTCAAAAGATTGTTTTTCCAGCCTTTATCCAAAGTAAAATATTCCCAGCCCATTTCGGCCGCCCAATCAATGTAGGTTTTGATATTTTCCGGATTCAGGTAACCGGAAGTGTCTTCTCCACCGTAACTCCATGCAGCCCGCCCCGGCCGAATCCACGACAAATCGCTTATCGAAGTGGCTTCATTCAGATTTTCCAGTAAAGACGATTCGACGATGGTTTCCAAATCTCCGATAAACAATGTTCGCCAAGGCGTTTTTAAAGGAAGCGCAGTTGAAACGGAGGAATCAATTTTATAGACAAATGCTTCATTCGATTCGTTAACAATCAATTGCGAGCCGGAATAATTTTCATTAACCGCCGCTTCGGAAATCAAAATATAATTCGCATTTACTTCTACCAATACCGGTAGCGCTACCCTGTCCCGGCAAGTCATCAAATTCCAATCCGTTTCCTCGAAGGAATTTTTGTAATCTTTGGAATAGATTTGCGAATAAATCTTTTGCTTTGCGGGAATATTGCATTCGCTCGCTTCGGAATAAACGGAAACATTGCCGCTGCCACTCAAAACATAGCGAAAGGCCACTCCATCGTTATACACACGGAAAATCACTTGAATTATCTTATCCGATTTCTTGAAAAAAGCGACGGCTTCGTTATAACGATTGATATAAGTTTTCCGTTTTCCCGATGGCAAGGTGTAAGTTTCATCGACCGCGTTCGTTGAAACAGATTCAAATGTTAATCCGGAAGAAAAATCGCCGATGGATGTATTGATTCCTAAACAGGATTTCCCGATAATTTGTTTTGAATTTCTGCCGACTGTATAATATGCGCTGTTGCCGTCTATCAACAAATCGACCGCCAAGGTATTGTCGGGCGATTTTATTTGCGTTATATTTTGGATGGCGAAAACGGAATTGCAGGCCATCAACAATAGAATTAACCCTAAGCCTCTAAAAGAGCTGAACGCCCGTTCATCAATGGCGTAGGGCCTTGCTATTGATATATTCCTTCGGGGGGTTTTAGAGATGCAATATTGTGTATTCATATTATATTTATCGAAGTTTGATTTTTTGTACCACAACATTGCTTCCGATTTTGATTTTCACAATATAAATGCCTTGTTCGGCTTGGATGCGTTGTGTTCCCGCTTCAAATACTTGGCTTGCAAGCAACTGTCCCGATAAATCGCTTATCCGATACATTCCGTTTTCTTCCGATTGAATGATAATTTCCCCGTCGGAAGAAAAAACAGCAAGCGATTGCAAATCAACGGCTTCGATATTAGTTTCGGTGCGACCTTCAAACAATTGCCACTTTAATAACTGGAAAGCGTCGGCGCCGTTATTCTCGACGGTTCGCAAGCGGAAACCGCGGTATTTTTTCGTGTCGTCGGCAGGGAATTTCATGGTGGCATAGCGACAGGGAAAAATAAAATCGCGCACTTCGCCGACTGGTTCCCAATCGGTATTAAATCCTTCTACCATCCACGATTTGGGATCGCGTTCGGGGTAATCCTGACAGGACGTCAAGGTGTAACTGCCTAATGTATAGGGTGTATCTAATTCGATTTCGACTTCAAACGTTCGACAGCTTCCCCAATAATATTTTTTCGACATATCGCGGTCAAAGAGGTTATAGCAGCGTTCGTCGGCAAAATCCAAGAGTGTACCTGCCGGATTTCCAAGTGTTTGCGCTTGGATATTTTGCGATTCGGTTATATCGGCGGGGAAATTCTTTCCATTCGTATTCGGCAAATAGGGCAAGCCGAACAGTTGGATTTCGCCGATGCTTCCACCTTGTGCGGTTAGCCGGTAATATTGGGCGGCTTTATGTGTTTCGGAATGTGGGTGGCGATTGATTTGGAAAAACGTAGCGGTCGGCAAATCAATTGTTTGGGAAGATGCGAGGTATTGGTAATTTTTGCCGTCCGGCGCGTATTCCAAGGCCCAATTCCGAACGTTTTGCGTACTTCCGGCGCCGGCAGACAATAAATAACCGGTAACGAGATAGGGCATATCACATTCGATATAGACTTCCGCGCGGGCGCCGGAGTATTGGAAAACCGAAAATTCGTCGTTGTCGTTCAAAGTGGAAGCTGTTTCGTCGCGGTTGTTCACCGTAATGAGGGCGTCGTCGGTAAGGTCGTAAGCGAAAGCCGCCTTGTTGATTTCGGGGCGAAGCATGGAAACGGGTGTGGTTCGGATTTCGAACTTGTCGATATTGGGGCCGCCGCCGTTGTGGGGAGTAATGCGAATCGTGTTGGCGCCTTTGTTCAACCAGATATAGGTAGTCGTCGTCTCCACCGGCGGGAGATTCCAGTCTTCGGTAGTTTTCAGTCCGGTAGAAATCACGGCAGGATAATAGCCCGATTGAATCGCAATTGAGCGGACATGCATACTTGTGTAATAGGTCTGAAACTCGTAGGTTCCTTCTTCCGGTGCGTTCACATTCTTGAAAACCATTGCGCTGCCCGGGTCGTTATCGCCCACGTAGGCATTGCCCGAATAGCCGTTTACCTGCTTCACTTTCGAGGGAGCGGTCAATTCGGCATTTTCGGCTTCCAGCGTAAACAGTAATTCCTGCGCAAAAGAAGCGACGAATGAAGACAAAAAGAGAAGCAAGATTGCCGGTCTTTTCAGATAATGAGTAACGATTTGTTCCATTTACGTAATTTCATGGTCTTGTATTAAAGACACAAAAAATTGCGAGAACCCTTACTTGACAAGTTGTTTTTTTTGTACTATTTTGAAGATTTGTTGTGAACTTAAGGTATTTAATGCGGGATTATTTTTTACAGCTTCTTCCATTCCATTCATACGAGGCATCCGGTTTGGCTGCGGACGAGTCGGATGCTTTCAAACGTCTGTCGTCCGGGTCGAGAAAAAGGGAGGGAACAGTCTCCATGGAAGCGCGTCATGTCGAGCGGAGCGTAGCGAAGTCGAGACATCTGATTTTAATTTAGCTGCTTTGAAAAATCAATAGCGAAGGGCTTTCAGCCCTTCGCTTGCAGAGTTCAGTCTCTTGTTCTCGGCGGCGATTTGAAAAACTTATAGCGCCTCAAAAAAAGAATTAACCTTTTTGGTTAATTCTTTTTTTGAGGTGCTATTGGCTTTTTCAATGTATTTAACAAGTCCGCAGGACTTGCCTGTGAATAACCCCCAGATTTATCTGGGGGTTGTGATACGCCTCCTTTC